>JAICXR010000226.1 GCA_025980355.1 Chloroflexota bacterium
GCAGCTGAAGGTCAACGACGTGACCCACCGCCGGCTCTGCAACACCCCGGTGCTCCCCCGTGTGCGGGCGATCCTGGCCTGGAATACCGTCCCGCCGCTCAACCCGGCCTACATGCCGGTCTTTGGCAACCAGAGAGACGCCACTATCCAGTTGCGACCGGAGCTGCTGATCCTTTCGAAGCTGCTCGACGAAAACGCCATGCAATTGCCGCCCTGGGTGCTGGAGCAGGTCGACCTCGAGAAGTCTTTGACCTTGGCGCCGCCGGCACCCGCGCCACTGCAGGCCCTGCTCGCCGCCAACCGGCAGCAGCAGGTGCCGGACCATCGCACGCTCTTCCCCGTCGTCCATCCCCTGGTCACCGGCGAGACGCACGCGGCGACCGTCGCAGCCCAGCCCGACCTTCCCCAACTGGCGTCGCTCAACGTCGACGTCGCGAAGGTGCTCGGCGCGTTGTCTACCCCGGCTGCAGCCGCCACTCCCGCCGCTGCCGCCCAGCAGGGGAACACCGAATACGAGGAGATCGTGTGCGCTGGACTCAACACCGCGACCGACACCATCGGGGCGGTGATCCACGTCAAGCGCCCGATCGGCTACGGCGGGACGCTCTGTCAGGCCGGCTCGACGGAGTACGTGGCATTCTGGGCGGACTGGGGCGACAACGGGTCGTTCGCGACCTACCTGGGCACCGCCGCGGTGCAGGTCCACGACGTCGCGACCATCCCGGCGGGGGGCCTGTATTACGCCGTCTTGCTGCCGACGAACTTTCTGACGCATCTCGAGGCCTGTGGCAGTCCGAACGCCGTGCGGCTGCGGGCCGTGCTGTCGTGGGCGGTCCCGCCGTCGACGACCGACCCCAATGCCGTCAACTTCTGGGGCAACCGCCTGGACGTCGCGATGCAAATCCGGCCCGGTCAGAGGAGCGACGGCCTGATCGGCTTCCTCTACTACGTCGGCGGCGTCAACCTCCTCAACATCAGCACCACCACCCACCTCGCCTTCCCGTCGTCCGGCGTCCTCAACACCGCGGACTGCTCGTCGCCGCCGCAGGACCGTCCGTTCGCCGGCGCCACGTCGGTCGGCGGACGCATCTCGAACTTCGTCCCCGGAACCGTCTACTACCAGGTGCAGTACGCGCCGCACGGCAGCAGCTCGTTCCTGCCGGTGATGGCCGGCCCGTTCACCTACACCCTGTCCGATCCGACGTCGCCCCCGTTCTTTCAGAAGACCGTGACCTACACCAGCCCGGACGGCTGGTACCGGTACGAGGAGAATCCCGGGGCGCTCCAGTTCGAGGTCAACAGCGAGCTGGCGGTATGGAACACCCTGGCCGTGCCGGACGGGACGTACGACCTGCGGTTGGCCTACACCACGAACTATCCGATCACCGCGGCCAGCGTCATCCACTACACGAACAGCGTGGCGATCGTCGTGAGCAATCGGGGCTTCAGCGTGAGCCCGACGGCCAACCTGGCGATCGACACGAGCTTTGACGTCGACCTGGTGATCGACGGCGGCGACTGCCACAGCTACAAAGTCAGCGAGAAGATCGCCGGCCACCTGCGCGCCACCAACCCGTACTTCTGGGTCTGGACGCTCGATCTCGAGCCGTCGACGCATACCCACGGCACGCAGACCGTGCCGCCGTGCCGGAGCTACGGTTCGCTCGCGGATCAGGGGGCCACGCCGAGCGAAGCGTGGACCCTGGACACGACGCACCTCGACACCTGCGGCTACACCGTGACGCTGCGCGCGTACGATCGCGCCATCGTCAACAGCAACGGCGCCACTGCCCATTCGGCCTCGAAAGCCGTCGGCTTCGCGGTCATCTAGAGCATCGCGTCCCGACCTCAATACCGGTCGCGGTGGAGCACGAAGGCCACCGGTGGATTGACGGCAGCGTGCTCCATCGTGCCGGCCACGATGGGTCGGAGAGCCAAGCCCCCCGACGTACCGCTGGTGGTCCCGCCAGCCGCGTGACATTGCCTGGCACATGGCTTGTGAGGGGAGGGCCAGCGCTCATCCGACGCGGTGGACAGGCGCTTCCGCCGCCTATGGCCGTTCGGCAGGAGGTGCCGCCCATGCGTTTCGTCGCACGGTCCTGCAGGCGGATGCTCCGGGCCCTCATACTTCTGGCGTGCCTGTCGTTCGGCATCGCCCCCGGCGTTGCCCGCGCCCAGACGACTGCCCAAGACGCCGGGATGGTCTTCCCCGACTTCCCCATCGCGAACGGCTACTATTTCAGTGAGGCGGCGGGCGATGACCCGAGTCAGGGATACACGATCACGGACGATGGCGGTATCCCCTTCTGGGCCGCCTTTCAACAGCTTGGGGGCGTGGACGCGGTCGGCTTCCCGTCTACGGGACGCTTCTTGTGGGACGGCTTCGTCGACCAGGGTACCCAGAAGCTGGTGCTCCAGTGGAATCCGTCGGCACACCAGGTACAGGTGGTGAACACGTTCGACGTGCTGGCCCACCACGGTATGGACGGTTGGCTGTTGTCGAAATACCAGACGCCGCCCGCCTTCGACAACGGCGCCGACGCCGGCAAGACTTGGGCGCAGGTCGTCGCCCGCCACCAGGCCGAGCTGGACTGGAACGCCGCCATCAAGGCCCGCTACTTCGCCGACCCCGACCCGATCGCCCACTTCGGCCTGCCCCAGTCCTACGCCGACGAAGGCGACGTGCTGGTCGTCCGCTGCCAGCGCGCCGTCTTCCAGCAGTGGAAAGTAGACGTCCCGTGGGCGAAAGCCGGCACCGTGACGATCGCCAACGGCGGCGACATCGCCAAGGCGGCCGGGATTTTACCGGCCGGGGCCGCCACGCCTTCGGCCGCCGCCGGCCTCATTGTTGGTCCGCTGGGCGTGGCCTTCACGCTCAGCCCGCAACAAGAGACCGCCGTTCGCGCCGTCGCCAACAACGTTCAGCGATCCCTCGTGCTGATCGTCTCCGACCTTGGTCAGGGAGAAGAATCGATCGGTTCCGGCGTGATCACCGATCCGAGCGGCGTCATCGTGACCGACGCGCACGTCGTGGCCGGCGCGCAACAGACGGTGGTGACGCTGGCGGACGGACGCCGCTTGCCGGCGCAACTGGTGGGGAGGGACACACTCTCCGACGTGGCCGTCCTCCGGGTCCCGGCCACGGGCCTGCCGCCGATCCGGGGGAGCACCGCGCCCGCGCAGCCCGGATCGCTCGCCGTGGCCATCGGCTTCACCGACGCCTTCCCCGCCATCCCGATGATCCGCGCCGGCACCGTCATTACCACCGTGCCGGAGGAAGTGCATACCTCCCCGGTCAAACTCATCGTCGACGACCTCTTCACCTACTTCGGCGATAGCGGCGGGCCGGTGCTGGACCTGCAGGGCCGCGTCATCGGGCTGGTCGACGCGGGCGGGCCGGTCACCGTTCGCGGCGTGACCCTGGAGATCAGCTACGAGACGAGCTACGCCAGCCTGCTGCCCCTGGTGCAACGGATCTTGGCGACCGGAAGCAATATCGTGCGGCCCGATCCGGGGTTCGGCGGTGTCACGATGACCGCCGAGCTCGCGGCGCGCTTCGGCTTGCCGCGGACAGGCGGCGTGCTCGCCTTGCGCGTCGATCCGCACTCACCGGCGAGCCAGGCCGGCATGATCGTGGGGGACATCGTGACGGCTATTGACGACACGCCAACGCCGGACGTTTCCACCCTGGTGGCGCTGATCGACCGGCATCAACCCGGCGATCACATCACCATCAGCTTCGTGGATCCCGCTGGCGGTCTGCACACGGCCGGCCTGACCCTGGCCGGAGCATAGCGGGCGGTCGCTACGGCGCGCTGGTCGTGACCGTCGGCAGATGGGCGGGATTGGCTTCCCAAGGAAAGCGCTGGGTGTTGAGCCGCTTGGCGATCCCGCCCGGACCGTTGATCCAGGCCCAGTAGCCATTGGTGAAGGCGGTCCAGTTGTCGGCCTTCCGCCAGACGAGGAGGCCGTTCGTCGTGCGCTGTTGGCCATCGCCGTTGGCGGCGTAAGAGACGTCGTCCACGCAGTTGCCGACGATCACCGGAATGAGATCGTCGAGGGTCTTGAATCCCAGCGTGAACTGGCAGCCGGTCGGGGCGGTGTAGGTGGTGCCTGGCGGGGCGGCGTTGTAGTTGGCCGAGGCGGACACGACGTAGGGGTGACCGTTCGCGTCCAGGCCGTACTGAACGGTGTAAACGGACTGGGGGTCAAAATTGATGACCTGCTTGACGAGGTTCCCTTTGGGGTCGTAGGTGTCCACGCGGGTGGGGTGGAAGGTGGGGGCGTTCGGCAACCCCGGCTCGACGACGGTGGTGATCTGGCCACCGTCCGGGGTGGAGGTGTACGTCAAGGTCGTTCCCTGCCCGGCGGCCTGGCTGGCCGCGGACTGTTGGGCGACGATGCGCCCTTGGGCGTCATAGGTGTTGGTCAGCTGCGTCGTGCCATGGCTGTCGGTCACCGTCGTCAGCAAGCTGCTGTTCGGGGCGTACCCGTAGGTGGTGGTTGCCCCGGCGCCATCGGTTGCCGTATGGAGGAGGGCGCCATCGTAGGTATAGGCGGCGGCGGCGGTGGTGCTGAGGCTGCTGGTGACGCTGGTGAGCTGACCGCCCGCGCTGTAGTGCAGGATCAGCGTACCGCGGCCGGTGGGGTCGGTCACCGTCGACAGCAGGCCGCAGGAGCAGTAGGACAACGTCACGACGTCACCCGACGTGTCCTTGACCGACACGGGCATGCCCTTCGCGTCGAAGGTCCACTGGGTGCCGTTCTGATCCGTCGCTGAGGCGCCATTTCCTTGAGCGGCGACGGTGAGCGTCTCGCCGGTGCTGAAGCGGTAACGGCCATCGGGGTCGGGCGGGATCATACCCGCACCGTAGGGCGGCCAGTCGACAAAGATCGTTCCCTTGCCATCCGGGACCTGCTTCAGTCGTTCGTCGTAGGTGTCCATCCAGCCCGTGCCGAGGTCGCCCTTGATCCCGTTACCGCTGTAGTAGTAGCGGGTGAACTGCAGCAGGGGGTTGAGCCATCCCTGGCCAAGGTCGCTATCGGCTCGCCAGTAGTGGCCCGTGAGCGTGCTGATCGGGTCGCCGGCGAAAGCGGCATCGGGTGATCCGGCGGCCGAGGCGGTGGGAGCGGGCCCCGGCAGGGCAACGAGCCAACCGGCGGAAGCGAACATCACGGCCAAACCGATGGCGACGAGGGAACGGCTCACGCGACGCATGGGATCTCCTCCTCCGTTGCCGGTGACCACCCACGTTCAACGCGCCGGGGGAGTTGCCGGCCCTGTCCGCGGCCTACGCAAGGGTCGTGCCGATACACGCAGGGGCCCTGCCGATACAGAGAATGGCCAGGGAATAATCAAACGTTACTGTTGCCCGGTTGCTCATGCCGGTTTGCCGTACTGGGCTTCGGCGGTACGATGGCCGGGTGTCGCCCGGAGCTGAATTCGTGACCATTTGCATCGCTGGGCGCGTGCCGCTGTTGCGGCAGCGGTCCCGTTGTCGGCGCGAGCGCTGTAAAGGCGCTACCATGACGGCAACTTCAACATTGCTTTGCACCGGGAGGTTGGACCTATGCCGCCACAGTCACGAGAACTCACCGCCGCAGCGAGCCGCGCCACATCGTCGGGAGTCCCTGAGGACGCCTTCCCAGTAGAGGCACTGCAAGGGGTCTACCGGGCGATCTTTCAACGTCGCGATATCCGCAGTTTTCGCGCCGATCCTTTTCCAGACGACGTGTTGGCGCGGCTGCTCAATGCGGCGCACCACGCCCCGTCGGTGGGATTTATGCAGCCATGGAGTTTCCTGCTGGTGCGGGATCGGGAGACCCGTACACGGGTGCAAGCGCTGTTCGAGCGGGAACGCCAGGCCGCGGCATGTTTCTTCGACGAGCCGCGCCGGTCGCAGTATCTCTCTCTCAAGCTGGAAGGCATTCTGGAGGCGCCGCTCAACCTCTGTGTCACCTGTGACCCGACGGCGGCCGGTCCCGCCGTGCTGGGCCGGAACAGCATCCCGGAGACCGACGTCTACTCCACCTGCTGCGCCGTGGAAAATCTCTGGCTGGCCGCCC
>JAICXR010000503.1 GCA_025980355.1 Chloroflexota bacterium
GCAGGCGACGATGCCGGTGCGCGATCGGCGCGGGCCGGCCACGAACGTGCCCCGTCCGACCACCCGCTGCAGCAGCCCTTCGTTGGCGAGTTGGGCTAACCCCTGGCGCACGGTCTGCCGGCTAACCCTCAGGGTCAGGGCAAGTTCCATCTCCGACGGCAGCATCGCTCCGGCCCGATAGCCGTGCGCCTGAATGTGCTGGCGTAGCGCATCGGCGATCTGACGGTGCAGCGGCGTGGCCGCCGCCCGGTCGATCGAGAGCGGATTCGCCGATGCGTCTTCGTCGGCCTTGACCACTTGCATCCCTTTACAATCGCGCATCGCTTGCATATACTACCGGACGCATAGGTTGTGCATACCGGTACGCGCACTCGATCCCTGAGGGCGTCGCACGCCCTCATCTCCGCGTGGGAGGGAGGTGGCCGGTCATGACGGCGCCCTCGGCCGGCGCCGCGCCCTTCATGCTGCCGTCTTGTGACGGACAGCGTTGCCTTTGACCCTGGTATGGGTAGTGTCGCCATCAAGGAGGTATAGGGCCCCTATGTCAGACGTACACGCCAGGACCGGCGCGCCGTTGCGCCGACGCCACATCATCCAGTTCGCCCTCAGCGGTGCCGCCGGGTTGGCCGGTGCGTCGTTGCTCGCCGCCTGCGGCACGCCGGCCGCGACGACGACCACGACGGCCTCAAGCGCGTCCACCTCGTCGGCCGCCCCTTCGTCTACAGCCGCTGTTTCTACATCCTCGGCCGCACCTGCGACGACGACGGCGGTCACGTCGTCGGCGCCGGCCAGCAGTTCCGCCGCCGCGACAACGAGCAGTGCGGCCAGCACGGCCGCCGTCACCACGGCGAGCCCGACCAGCAGCGCCGCAGCGAGCACGACCGCCGCCGCGACGTCCTCGTCGTCCGCCTCCCAGACGTCGTCCGCGGCGGCGAACGTCCAGCCGCAGACCGGTGGCCTCGCTCCCACGCCGCGCAATCAAACGGTGATCATCGACCAGTCAATCTTCCACGTCTTCGACAGCTTTAATCCCTTCATCCCGAACGGCCAGGAGTACGAAGCCGGCTTCCAGCAGGTCTGCAAGGAGTTCCTCTTCTATGCCAACTATGCAGCCGGCAAAATCGAGCCCTGGTTGGCGACGAAGTGGACCTACAATAGCGACTTCACCCAGCTGACCTTCAACCTGAATCCGAAGGCGCACTGGAATGATGGCCAGCCGGTGACATCCGCGGACGTCGTCTTTTCTATCGAAATGCTCATGAAGAACCCGACTCTCCTCGACCCCGGCGGCACCCAGGTTCGCACCTATCTGGACTCGGTGACGGCGCCGGACGCCCAGACGGCCGTGCTCAAGCTGAAGAAGGCCAATCCGCGGATGCATTACGGTTTCATCTGCGGTATCGTCAACGGCTTCGAGGTGGTGCCGGAGCACATCTGGTCGAAGGTCGATCCGACGACCTTCAGGGACAACCCACCAGTCCGGAGCGGTCCCTACAAGCTCAAGCAGGTCATTCCCAACCAGTTGATGTTTGTCTGGCAGAAGGACCCGAACTACTGGAATAAGGCGGTCCTCGATCCGAAGCCGGAGTACGTCGTCTACCGCAGTGGGCCGGTGACGGACTCGGCGGTCAAGGAGTTCCAACTGGCCCAGACCGACCTTGCCGGGTTCGACTATCCCCATATGCAGACGATCCAGGCCGCCGGTTACAAGAATATCCAGATCGAGTCCGCCTTCCGTGACCCGTGCCCGCGCGCCTTCTGGATCAACTCCGATCCGTCCAAAGGCGTCCTGGGCGACCCGCGCATGCACTCGGTCATTTCTCTGCTGACCGATCGCAAGACGATCGGCTCGTCGGTCTGGCTCATCCAGACGCCGCCGGCCCAGTACCCCTGGGCCGACTACAAGTCCAACGACGTCTGGACCAATGCCAGCATCGCCGGGCAGTACCCGCAGGACTACAACCCGCAGATGGCCGCGACGCTGCTCGATCAGATGGGCGCCACGCTCGCGGGCGGCAAGCGGACCTTCCAGGGCAAGCCGATCACCATCGAGATCATGACGCCGGCCGTGGTCGGCAACCCGGAATATGAAATTGGTCAGATGGTGGCGACGGAGCTGACGAAGTTGGGCATCGACTCGACGGTGCGCAGCTACGCCAACCCGGTGTGGACCCAGAAGTGGAACACCGGGCAATTCGATATATCATCGCATTGGCTGTGCGGCGTCTCCTTCGACCCCGACCAGCTCTATACGACCTTCGAGATCAGCAAGATCTCGCCGATCGGGCAGACCGCCGTCAACGGCAACAACGTCCGCTTGCACGATCAGGTTTTGAGCGATCTCGCCACGAAACTTGACTCGATGGACCCGACGTCGGCCGGCGCCAAGGACCTCTTTACCCAGGCCCTGACGGCTTACTACAAAGCTTTGCCGGCGATCCCCATCGTGCAGACCACCTATCCAACCGCCTACAACACCACCTACTGGACCAACTGGCCCACCAACGAGAATCTCTACCAGGTGCCGGCCAACTGGTGGGGC
>JAICXR010000185.1 GCA_025980355.1 Chloroflexota bacterium
CAGGTCTTCGCCGAATCCTTCCCGGAACGCTTCGGCAGTGACCTCCGGCACGTCGTCGCCATCGACATCAGGCAGCGGACGCAGCGGCGCGGCAGCGTCGTCCATGGGTCCCCCTTTCCTACCTACCGGGGCCGCGACTGCGATCTGCGGCCCCGGTACCTGCACTCATCGCAGGATTCCCAGCCGGCGAACATAACTCTGCGCTGACGCTGGGAAAAGGCGGGCGGCGTAGTCGGCAGCGGCGGCCGGTGGAAAGCCGTACTGCCGTCGCAGTGCCGAATCCGCTCCCCGCTGCCGGTCCTCGCATGGCGCCGCGGCCACCTGTTCGCTGACCAGCGCCGCCGGGGCGAGCAGTTCGTAGGCGAGGAGATCGGCCTCCCGCTCCGCCATTCTAATCCGCCCATCGGCGAGGCCGCCGTCGCCGTCCCGCTGCATCAGATGCACGTAATAGCCGATGGGGACGCCGGCAAGCAGCGCCTGCAAGCGTTCCGTGCGGCTGGCCGGGCGGAGGCCGTCCAGCACGTCCAGCGCGGCCGCGCCCAACTGCTGCCCGACGCGTCGGCGGACGGCACGGTAGTGGCGCAGGAAGTGGGCGAGTTCGTGGGCGAGGGAAAGGCGCTGCTCGTCATCGCTGTCGGCGCCGTCAAGGAAGAGGAAACCCTGGCCATAGCGCGCCACGAGGGCGGCGTGCAGCGCTCGATCGCCGGCGCCGATGGCGCAGACGACGCCGCAACGGCGTAGCCAGCCCTCCGCCGCCGCGACACGGAGACGTGGTAGCTCGACCAGCGTCAGCGTCAGGGCATCGCCAATCGACCGGCGCAGCGTGCGCGGGAACGGCTCCTCGCTCCCGACCAGGCCCCAGAACTCGTCGGCCGCCTCCGAAATCCAGAATGCGGGCGTCAAGGTCGCTCCCCTTCGCCAGCAGGATCGGCGTTTCCATCGGCCGGACGATCCCGCGCAGCCATGAGCACGCCTTCTGCGCCTGTCGCCTCCCGACGCAGCGCCGTCACGGCGTCAGCACGGCGCACCACGGCCGCCAACACGTCGGCGTGGAGGCCGAACCGGGCGGCGATCAGGTCGACATCCCGCCGAAAGGCAGGCGGTTCCGGTCGGGGTCGCCGGCAGAGGCGTAGGGACACGAGCGTCGCGACCGGGCAGCCGAGCTGCGCGGCAAGCTGTTCATCGTCCATGGTCTCACTCTCCGCATACACCGCCAACGCCGAGGCGAGAAAGAAGGGATCGTCCCGCACCCGCAGGGCGAGGGCAGCGAGCCGGCTAGACATCGTCCACCCCGGCGCGCTTAAGCCGCTTCTTGATGCGATCTTTCACCCGTTTCACTTCCTGCCGCTGTTCTTCGACGGGACGGTCGGCGATATGCAGCGCCGTCGCATACACGGCGGTCTTGTACTCGCGTCGCCACATGAGCTCCCGCACCTGCTGTTCCTCCGGCGTGAAGCTCGCCTGCACCGCCGCCGGAAGCACCGGCATCCCGACCACTGCCGGCCGTTCGGCTTCCCGGTTTTCAACGATCACGGCGGGATTGGCATCCTCCTGTATCAGTTTCCCCGCCTCTGCCGAAAGTTCGACGTCTTCGAAAGGCACGCTGCGCAGCGTATGGCGGCGCTCACTCTTGAGCAGGTTGCGTAAGTCGCCCGTCGCCGCCATGCGCAGATAGCCGGTCAGGCCGCGCAACTCCGGCTTATAGGCGGCGGGGTTCTTCATGAGGGAGAGCAAAGCGTCCTCGGCCGCCGATTGGCAGAGGTGCGGGTCGGCACCGGGATTGTGCGCGCTCAGCCAATCGGCCAGGTCATCCAGATAGGCGCTCGCCAGATCAGACGGCGCCGTGGGGTCGCCGTCCCGGAGGCGCTGGTAGAGGTCCGCTTCATCTATTACTGACGCTGCCATCCGGAGCCGCACCCCTTCCGGCGGCGCACCTGGGCCCACCGGGGCGATTATCGCCAACGGATGCGGCAAGGGGAAGGGGAAAGTTGGGGGAGGACACTGCCACGATCCCGACGGGAGCAGCATCGCCCTGACGGTTCCATGATCGGCGGTGACCTCCCATTCGGCACATCACCGGTCGTCCGAATCGTGCCTGCTGGTCGTGCTACCATCCGCCCGAGGGTAACCGGTCGGCGAACGCGCCGGGAGCGAGCACGAGGGGCAAGAAAGGGGCGGCCAGGATGGGACGATTGAGCGGGAAAGCGACCATTGTGACGGGGTCGGCGGTCGGCATCGGGCGGGAGATCGCGATCCAGTACGGCCGGGAAGGCGCCGACGTTGTCGTCAACTACAGCAAATCGCGCGCCGAGGCGGAGGAAACGGCCGAGCAGGTGCGGACAACCGGTGCGCGCGTGCAGGTGGTGCAAGCGGACGTGGCCCGGCAGGCCGACGCCGAGCGCCTGATCGGGACGGCCGTGGAGCACTTCGGTCGCCTGGACGTCCTGGTGAACAACGCCGCCATCACCCGCTTCGTGGACTTTGCCGACCTCGACGGGCTGACGGAAGAGGTGTGGGACGTGCTGTACGACGTCAACGTGAAAGGCACCTTCTGGTGCTGCCGCGCCGCCGCCAAGGTGATGCAGGCGCAGCAGCCGCAGGGCGGCAGCATTATCAACATCGCGTCCATGTCCGGCCTGCGCGCGACCGGCAGCTCCATTGCCTACTGCTCCTCCAAAGCCGCCGTCATTCATATGACGCGCTGTCTGGCCCGCGCCCTGGGACCGAACAATATCCGCGTCAACGCCATCGCCCCCGGCGGCGTCAGCGACACGCGCTGGCAGACCAACCGCACCACCCCCGCGCCGCCGGCCGCCGGTTCCCCCGCCGCTGGGACGCCGATGGGGCGCATCGCCAACCCGGCCGACGTGGCCGATGTCGCGCTCTGGCTCGCCGCCGGCGCGCCACTGACCACCGGCGACGTGATCAGCGTCGACGGCGGGCGCGGCCTCGGCGGCTAGGAGCGTCCCGTTGCCGGACGGCCGCGCCCGGTCTGCTCCAGCAGCTTGGCGACCAGCGCCGTCCAACCGGTCTGATGACCGGCACCTAGTCCGGCGCCGCTGTCGCCGTGGAAATATTCGTTGAAGAGGAGGTAATCGCGCCACTGCGGGTCGGTCTGCCAGCGCTCGTCGGCGCCGAAGACCGGGCGGCGGCCGTGGTCGTCGCGCAGGAAGAGCCCGCTGAGCCGCCGCGACAGTTCGTCGGCGATCTGCCGGAGGGTGAGCTTCTGCCCGGAGCCGGTCGGGCACTCCACCAGGAAGTCGTCGCCATAGTAGTGGTGGAACTTCTGCAGGGCTTCGATCAACAGGTAGTTGATCGGAAACCAGACCGGGCCGCGCCAGTTGGAATTGCCGCCGAAGATGCCGCTGGTGGACTCCGCCGGATCGTAGCCCACCGTATAGGTAGCGCCGTCCACGTGGAGCTGGTAAGGCTCGGCCGCGTGGGCCCGGCTCAGGGAGCGCACGCCGCCGTCGCTGAGGAACTCCTCGGGATCGAGCATGCGCCGGAGCAGGCGTTTCATGCGATGGCCGCGCACCAGAGCCACGAGGCGGCGTTCGCCCATGCCCGGCTCCTGCCAGCGCGAGACCAGGCTCGCCAGGTCGGGCCGGTAGGCGAGGAACCACTCAAGCCGCAAGGCGAACTGCGGCAGGGCCGCCAGCAGCTCCGGTTCGATCGTCTCCACCGCCAGGAGCGGGATCAGCCCGATCAGCGAACGCACCTTCAGGCATCGGGCAGTGCCGTCGGGTAGGTGCAGGACGTCGTAGAAGAATTCGTCCTGCTCGTCCCAGAGCGCCACGCCCTCGCCGCCGACGTCGTTGAGGGCGGCGGCGATGTAGAGGAAGTGCTCGAAGAACTTGGTGGCGACATCCTCGTAGACCGGGTTGTCGCGCGCCAATTCCAGGGCGATGGTGAGCATGTTCAGGCAGTACATGCCCATCCAGGCCGTGCCGTCGGATTGGTCGAGGTGGCCGCCGGTGGGCAGCGTGGCGCTGCGATCGAAGACGCCGATGTTGTCCAGCCCCAGGAAGCCGCCCTGGAAGACGTTGCGCCCTTCGGCATCCTTGCGGTTGACCCACCAGGTGAAGTTCAGCAGCAGCTTGTGGAATACCCGCTCCAGGAAAGCGCGATCGGCAACGCCGCGGCTGCGCTGCTCAATCTTATAGACCCGCCAGGCGGCCCAGGCATGCACCGGCGGATTGACGTCGCCGAAGGCCCACTCGTAGGCGGGGAACTGGCCGTTGGGATGCTGATACCATTCGCGGCCCAGCAGCACCAATTGCCCCTTGGCGAACTCCGGGTCGACGAGGGCCAGCGGGATGCAATGGAAGGCGAGGTCCCAGGAGGCGAACCAGGGATATTCCCAACTGTCGGGCATGGAGAGGATGTCCTGGGTATTGAAGTGCTGCCAGTCGTGGTTGCGACCCTGGCGGCGTTGCGGTGGCGAGGGGACGCCGGGGTCACCCCGCAGCCATTCGTCGACATCGTAATGGTAGAACTGCTTGCTCCAGAGCAGCCCGGCGAACGCCTGGCGCTGGACGAGGCGCTCATCGTCGGTGAGGCCGGCGGCGAGGGGCGCGTAGAAGCAATCCGCCTCCGCTCGGCGTTGCGCGAAGACCGCCTCGGCACCGGCGAACGGGGCGTCGTGGCGGCGCGCCGACAGGCGGAGCAGCAGCGTCTCCGTCGCCCCGGCGGCGATGGTGAGCCGGTAGTGGACGGCCGCCTTCGTGCCGACGCCAGCCGCGTTGACCGCCGTCCTGTCGCCATGCACCACCGCCTCGTCGATGCCGTCCTTGACATACGGGGAGCCGTTCGACGTCCCCCATAATCGCCGCGCATTCGTCTCGTTCTCCGTGAAGAGCAGCTCCGGCGCCCCGCTGCCGGCGAGCCGGTAGACACCCAGGAGAGGATGGGCGGCGCGTAGCGTGCCGGGGCCGTCGAGCGAGAGAAGCGGCCGCTCGCCCGTTGCCTCGGCGCCCCAGGACCAGGTGTTCCGGAACCAGAGCGTGGGCAAGACATGCAGCGGCGCCGGGTCCGCGCCGCGGTTCACGGCCGTGATGCGGATGAGCATGTCATCCGGGGTCACCTTGGCGTATTCGATGCCGATGTCGAAATAGCGGTCGTCGCGGAAGACGCCGGTATCGAGGAGCTCGTACTCCGGCGCGGCACGACCGCGCCGGTTCTGCGCCACCAGCTCGGCGTAGGGAAAGGCGCGCTGCGGGTACTTGTAGAGTGCGCGCATGTAGGAATGGGTGGGCGTGCTGTCCAGGTAAAAGTAGTACTCCTTGACGTCCTCCCCATGGTTGCCCTCCGGGCCGGTGAGGCCAAACAGGCGTTCTTTGAGGATGGGATCGGCCCCATTCCAGAGGGCCAGACCGAAGCAGAGGAGGCCCTGGTCGTCGCTGATCCCGAGCAGGCCGTCCTCGTTCCAGCGGTAGGCGCGGGAGCGGGCGTGGTCGTGGGGGAAGTACTCCCAGGCGCTGCCGTCGGCGCTATAGTCCTCGCGCACCGTACCCCACTGGCGGTCGGCCAGGTAGGGCCCCCAGCGCCGCCAGGGCACGCCCTGGTCGCGCGCTTCGGCCAGACGCAGGCGCTCGGGATCGTGGTCGGCGGCCGTGGGCTGGGCGTCGGGTCTGCCGGAGTCGGTCATCGCATGGTCCCACTTCCCGTGTTCCTGCTGCCTCGCCGCCAGATACCGACGCTCCAGCGGCGATCATAGCAGTTCACTATGATGGACCATGACGATGGGCGTATCACGCTCCTATCGGCGGTAGAGGAGCGGAAGAGGGGGAACGGTGGTGTCGGATGTGAGCTTCAGTGCCGAGGCGATCCGGGAACGGCTCGGGTTGGGCGAGGGATGCATGCCGTGCCTGGAGGAACTGGCGGCGCTGGAACTGGCGGGACCCGCCGTGCTGCCGGCGCCGGAGGAGGCGGCGCCGTTACTGGCGCGCCTCCGTGTCCCGGCGGGGCAAGCGGCCGAAGCGATGACGGCGATGCCGTCGCCGGAGCGGACGCCGGAACTGTGGTGGGTGATGGAGCGGTGCTCCGCCCTCCTGATCCGGGAAATGGGCAAGTACGGCCCCTTGCGCCCCTGGCCGGACCTGCCGCGGGAACTGGGAGCGCCCGCTCGCTACTGCTATGTCTGGGCCTTCCTCGCCACCTTGCCGGCGGTCCGCCGCTGGCATGCCCGGCGCGGCATCCCCGACGACGTGTCGTGGGCGACCCTGGCCGACCTCGGCCGGCACATGGCGATCCACGAGCGGATGTACGGCGAGGGCGGGCTGAGCACGCAGAACTGGATGACCCTCCACTTTCGCGCCGCGATCTACGACCTCGGCCGGCTGCAGTTCAATCGCAGCCGGGTGCGCCAGGACGCGGCGACGATCGAAGCCGCCGGGGGCCGCTTCCAGCAGGGCGACCCGTCCCTGGGCGTCCACATCCCGGAGTCCGGCCCCCTGACACCGGAGGCGTGCGATGCGTCGTTCCTCCGGGCGCGGGATTTCTTCGCCACCTATTTCCCCGAGGAGCGGCCGTCGATCGCCATCTGCAACTCGTGGCTGCTCGATGATCAACTGGCGGCGTACCTGCCTCCGACCAGCAATATCGTCCGCTTCCAGCGGCGGTTCCACATGCTGCCGGGCGGCCACCCCGCTGATGAGAGCGTCATCCACTTCGTCTTCCGGATGAAGCCGGCGTCGTTGGACGACCTCCCGCAGCGGACGACCCTGGAGCGCGCCGTCGTCAGCCACCTGCGCGCGGGGAAGCACTGGCAGAGCCG
>JAICXR010000297.1 GCA_025980355.1 Chloroflexota bacterium
ACGACCGGGTGGCCACTGAGGAAGGGACGAACAGGCGCCGGGCATACCTTCTATGTAGGCTTTCCAGCTCTTGCCATGCTCGGTAAGTTGATCGACCAGATTCGGCGCGTCGACGCCGCAGGTGGCGCAGTCGCTGGTGATACCAAAGGTGCTCCCGCCGAGCAACGCCAGGTAGTTCGGCAAGCTCGGGTGGGTGATCGCGTAGTACTGGGTGGCGACGCTATAGGTGGCACCCAGGTGGTTCAGAAAGGGCATCGCGCCGCCGTGAACCACCTGCTGGAAACCGGCATTCTCCAGCACGATCACGAACACGTGGCTGAAGGCCGGGATGCCGCCGTTGCCCAGCGCCGGTGGCGGCGCAACGGCGGTACGGAGCACGCCGGGGACCGGATTGGCACTGGCAACCGACCGGGCCACCGTCGCGACGGCCGCGGCGGAGCGCGTGCTCTGGCAGGCGGTGAGCGACAGTAGCAGCGGAACGATGAGGCAGCACGTCGCCCGCGTCCAGCCAACCCGCCGGCGGGGCTGGCCCAGCCATCGCCGGCTCAAGGAATGAGCGCCAGAATCGCGGCGGCCGGGGCCGGCAGATTGGTCGCTAGCGCGTAATAGGCCCAGACGCCGCGCTTCCGGCTCATCACCAGGCCGGCCTCTTTCAGCCGTGCCAGGTGGTGGCTGACCGTGGGCTGCCCGATGTCCAGCGCCGCCGTGAGGTCGCAGACGCAGACGGGCGCCGCCGCGGCGCGCAAGAGGTGCAAGATTTGCAGGCGGGCCGGATCGGCCACCGCCTTGAGCAGAGCACTCAGCGCTTCCACCTCGGCTGGTGGTGCCGGCGGGGCGACCGGCAGACAGCAGCCGCGCACGCGCTCGGTATCCGGGAACACGGGCAACCGGGTCTTCATGGACTCAGGATACCGCAGCCATTGACAGGCGTCGATAGACGGACTACACTTCCAAGACATCGACGACTATCGATGGATAACATCGCCAGATTGGGAGCGGACAATGGCAGAGATCGTGGACACCCGAGAAGCGGTACGGCAGCGGTATGCTCAGGCAGCCTTGCAGGTGCTGGACGATGGACGAGCACCGTCCTGTTGTGGCGGCTCGTCGTGCTGCGGCGGGGGCGCGGCCGACCCGATCAGCGCCGACCTCTACGCGACGGCGGAACTCGCGTCGGTGCCGGCGGAGGCGGCGGCGGCGTCGCTCGGTTGCGGCAACCCGACGGCGCTGGCGGAGCTCCGACCGGGCGAGGTGGTGCTCGACCTCGGTTCCGGCGGCGGCATCGATGTCCTGCTCTCCGCCCGGCGCGTCGGCCCCACCGGGAAGGCCTACGGCCTGGACATGACGGAGGAGATGCTGGCGCTCGCTCGGCGGAACGCGGCCAGCGCCGGCACCACGAACGTGGAATTCCTGCGTGGAGAGATCGAAGCGATCCCACTGCCGGACGCCAGCGTGGACGTTGTCATCTCCAACTGCGTGATTAACCTCTCCACCGACAAAGGCCGGGTGCTCCGAGAAGCCTTCCGCGTACTCAAGCCAGGCGGCCGCTTTGCCGTGTCGGATGTGGTCGTCGACGGGCCGGTCCCCGCCACCCTGCGGAAGCAGGTCGAACTGTGGGTCGGCTGCATCGCCGGAGCCCTGGAGCGGCAAGACTACCTGACCCAACTGGAAGTAGCCGGTTTCGCCGAGGCCAGCATCGAACCGACGCGTTACTATTCGATGGACGACATGGGCGATCCACTGGCGAGCGCCTGGTTGGCGACCCAGCCGGCAGGGGAGCAGGAGCGGCTGGGCCGCGCCTTCTTCGGCGCCTTCGTCCGAGCGCGCAAACCCGGCCCGCTCAGTCCGCCGACCGCGTGGCCGCCCCGCCGGTAGCGCCGCGTTCCCGACTTGGCGCGCTACCGGGGCGGCTCATTCGCCAGGGACGGCGAACCAGCAAGGGGAGCACCGGTGTCGGCCCGCTCCGGGCGGTCTCCCTAACCGGCCAGGTGCTTATAAAACACGCCGTCGTCGCCGATGCGGCCGGCGTGTTCCGTCGCCACCACCACCCAGCGGCGAACCGACCCGTCGTCGTGACGGCGGGCGTACCACTCCGACCAGGTCCTCCCGGCCTTGGCGGCGGACCGCACCAGGAGGACCTGGCTGCCGCCCATGGGACCCGCGCATTCGGCCCATGTCCGGGCCAGGCTCTCCCCTTGCTTGCCTGGCATGAAGCACGCGCGGAGCGCCTGGGCGTCGTCTCCGTTCGCCGCCGCCCAGAGGCGCTCCAGCGTCGCGCCGTCGGGGGCTGCTCCGACCGCCGCCGCGGCGGCCGGACGCGCCACCATGGCCATGAGGCCGACACACAACAGTGTCGAACCGGCGATGGCGAGCATGGACAGGCTCAAGACCCAATCGAGGGTTACGATGCCGCCGAGACCCGGCACTTCTCGCAACTGAGGGGCGACACGGTGGACCGCGGCCGTGGCGACGGCGAAGCCGAACAGCGACGTCATCCCGGCGATCAAGAGACGACGGGTGTGGCGACTGAGCAGCACATAGGCGCGCGTGACCACTTGCGGTGAAGGGCGAGTGAGGCCAAACACCAGCACCGTCGCGGCGCCGCCGAGAACGATACCGAGCACCTCGGCGGCGAGACGGGCGCGGTGGTATTCGGTCTGTCGGAGCAGCACCGTGAGGACGAAGCCGCCGAGCGCCAACAACAAGAGACCGTGGAAACGACCAAGCGTTGGAGATTTACTCCCCGCGCCGGACCCTGACCAATGTATCATCGTCGTACGCTTTCTTCATCCGCCGCCTCAACGTTTCGGCGCGGCCATCGCGAGGCCAGTACCGTGGCCGAGCCTCTACCAACCCCTCCCCAACGGGGAGGAAGGCGGAGGCCGGGAGAACCGCCGATAACAGCAAAGCACGTCGCGATGATCGTTTCGTGAATGCCTCACGCGAGCCTTTCGGCGTGTTCATCTTCAATTCATCTGGACTGGGGAAACTTTGAGCGATGAGCGGTCGCACATTCGGAGCCGGACGTTCCCGGCGGATTCCAATAGCCCTCGCCGGTGCCGATACGGCCTTGCCCTCTGGCCAGGGTAGCCGGCATGGCTAATCCCGAGGAGCAGGCGCGTCAATCGGAAGGCGCTAGCGCCAACGGCCATGCGCCCGAAACGCCGAGCCCACCACCGGCGCCGGGCGCGGCGGCGAAGGACCCGGGCGAGGAGTTGGCGCACCTGTATGCCCAACGGCGGGCCAAGGCGGCAGCGACGCCGCCGACCAGGGATCCGCGGGAACTGCTCGCTGAACTCGCCGCGGCGCAACGCGCGTCCGGTGCGCAGGAACCGACCTCCAAGGACCCGCGCCAGCGGCTCGGCGAACTGGCTGCCCAGCAACGGGTCAAGCGCGCACGCGGACAGGACGAACAGGCCGATTCCGCAACGGTTCCCACGGCCGTGTCCGCGGCCGGGCCCCCGGCGGAGGCCTCGCCGGGGGGGCAACCTGCCCCGCGTGCGCTCCCGGGTGACGAGGAGGAGTTGGAGCGCCTTCGCGCTGCCGTCGAACGCCAGGGGCGACTCCTAGCCGATCTTGAGCGGCGACTCGCCGAGCGGGCGGCCGCACCCGAAGCGCTGCCGGGCACGATCCCCGCGCCGAGCGTGACGGCGGACGATGCCGCTTCGGCGGCCGGCCCATCCGCGCCGACGCTGTCGGCGCGCCTACGCGCGCGGAGACGTGAACACGGAGAACCTTCCGCGATGGCCCCAGTGCCGCCGGAACCCTCCAAGCCGCCGCCAGACGATCAGCCACCCGCCGCCGTGATAGCGCCACCCGCCGTGATACCGCCGATCCAGGGCACCGACCAACCTGCGTCGCCGTCAGAGCAGGACTCGTCGAAGGAGTCTGGCGGCGAACCGGACGACCGCCGACGGAGTTGGCTGCTGGTCCTGCCGGTCCTGGCGGTTCTGATCCTCGGGCTGCTGGCCGTCGCGCAACTGCGGCCGCACGGTCCATCTACAATACCGACGACAACCGTCGCCGCGCCGGTACCAACGGTCGCCGCGCCGACCGTCACGATCGCCGCGCCGACGGCATCCCTCGCCGCCCGGGCCAGCACGGCGAGCATCGCCGCCCCGGTCGGTACCGCGCCCGTCGCTGCAGTCCTGACCGCGGAGGGCGTGTCGATAGCCCGGAGCACCGCCACAGCCTTACCGACGGCGACGCCGAGTCCGACCGCGACGTCGAGTCCGATATCGACACCGAGTCCGGCGGCGACACCGAGTCCGGCGCCGTCGCTGGCGCCTGCATCGGCGACGGCGTTGCTGGCGCGTGTCGCTGACGCGGAGGCAGCCCTCCGGAGCGGCCAGCTCGCGGCTACTATCGTTGACGGCAGCGGGACGCAGGCGACGGCTACGCTGGCCTTCGATTTCGGCGACGGCACACAGCCGCCGCGCCTGCACCTCACTGCGACCTACGCGAGCCCGGCCGGAACGCAGTCGACGGAGCAGATCACCATCGGTGACCAGGCATGGCAACGCCAGGCCAACGGCCAATGGGCCCCGGCTTCGCCCCAAGGGGTCTACGAGAGTGTGCAACCGTATCTCCCCCACGTCGCCGCCGTGGCGAACCCGGCACTGGCTAGCGGCGGTTCCGCGGTGACCTGGTACGACGCTAGTCGTGCGGTGGACGTGACCCTGACCGTTGATGCTGCGACCGGCATTCCGCGAACCTTGCAGGAAGCGCCGCGGGAAGGGGGGGGGACACGGCGCACGACCACGTATTCGGCTTGGAATACGCCGGTCGACATTCGTCCGCCGCCCAGCACATGATCTCGGGCCTGCCCTCTGCGCTGAATGCCCGGTGCCCGCCCCAGTGGCGCGGCGCCACGAGTGGAGATAAGGAGGAACC
Organism: Chloroflexota bacterium; assembly: GCA_025980355.1. Classification (GTDB taxonomy): domain Bacteria; phylum Chloroflexota; class UBA4733; order UBA4733; family UBA4733; genus UBA4733. The sequence continues at coordinate 4,894 of JAICXR010000297.1, forward strand.
CTGATATGCGCCGATTACTGA
>JAICXR010000174.1 GCA_025980355.1 Chloroflexota bacterium
CAGCACGGGCGGCGCGGCTCCCGCCACGTCCGCCCGCAGCGTCTCTGCCACGACGACGAGCGCCGCCATCAGCGCCAAGGCGACCACAGCGTCCGCCTCGGCCGCCGTCCCCAAGGCGGGCGTGCTCCAGGCCTGGATGTCGGACAAGTCCTTCGACCTCTCGACCGGCGTCGGCGCCGAGCTGATGAAAGGCTTCCTCGCCCAGCATCCCGGCGTCACCATCGAGTCCAGCGCCACCAGCGACCTCAACAAGTTCCAGGTGCAGGTGGCGGGCGGCGTGCCGCCGGACTTCTTCCACACCCAGGGGCGCGTCCAGACGACCTGGGGCGTGACCGGCGTCGTGGTGTCGCTCGACGGCTATATCGCCAAGGCCAAGAACGTCAAGACGGGCGACATCTGGCCCTTCAAGCTCGCCGAGCTGACCTGGCAGGGCAAGACCTATGCCCTCCCGTACAGCATCGACAACCGCGTCGTCTTCGCCAACGACGACCTCTACCGCAAGGCGGGCCTCGATCCCGCCAAGCTGCCCCAATCCTGGTCGGACATGGAGGCGGCGGTGAGCAAGACCGCCGTCCTCGAGGGCGGCACGGCCGTCAAGCAGTTGGGCTGGGACCCCTTCGGCGGCTCCGGTGGGCGGCTCACCTGGCTGGTGCCCTTCTGGCAACTCGGCGGCGACTACGCGCCGGGCGACGGCAGCAAGTTCACCATCGCCGACGACATGGGGGTCACCTCCCTCGATTGGACGGTCAAGATCTACGACATGCAGGGCGGCTACGACGCCGTCACGAGCTACACCAAGCAGATGAGCAAGGGCGACGGGGTGAAGCTGTTCGGCCAGAGCCAGACCGCCCACGTCTACGGCACGGTGGCCAGCAAGGCCCAGGTGTTCTCGAGCACGCCCGACCTGCAGTACCACGTCGCCCAGTATCCCCTGCCGCCGAACGGCAAGCCGGCCACCTACGCCGGCGGCTGGGCGATGTGCATCGGCACCGGCGCCAAGAACGCCGACCTGGCCTTCGCCCTGATGGACTATTTCTACGACCCGGGGGTGCAGATCAAGTGGGCGCAGGCGCAGATCCGCGTGCCGCCGAGCGTGTCCGTCGCGCAGCAGGGCGACTACACGCAGCACGACCCGATGCTGGAACTGACCGTGCAGGCGATGCCCTTCGGGCGCTTCGTCCCCAGCATGCCCGGGGGCGACGCGATCCACACTATCCTGGATGACATGGTGTTGAGCGTGCTGCAGAAGAAGGTCGGGGCCGCCGCGGCCCTCCAGGACGCGCAACTTCGCAGTCAGACCGAGCTGGATAAGTACCGCAACCTGAGGAGGTGACCCGCGGCGGCGAAGTACTGTGCGCGGCGATGCGCCAGCGGTCGCTCCTGTCCATGGCGGGCTTGCCGAACGCGTCGGCCATCGAAGCCGGGACAACGTCAGGCGGTCCCGTCCCGTCCTGGGAACCACCGCCGGCAGGGGCAGCGCTGCGGTAGTGATGAAAAGGAGTACCGTTCGATGGCGATTGCGACCGAGTCCCGACCTCTGACGACTTCCGAGCGCGTCGCGGCGCTGCGGCTGGTGGACACCGACGTCCACAACGACCTCCCCGGCTACGACGCGCTGAAGCCCTTCCTGGCGTCGGCCTGGCACCCCTGGCTGGACGGTGGCCCCGGCTTCGCCGGGCGCGCCTATTCCAACACCGGCTCCGGGCGCATGGACAATACCGTCCGCCCGCAGGACAACCTCTGCGCCGGCGACCCGCGGTGGGTGATCGACCAGCTCATGACCCCGTACGGTATTGACATCGGCGTCCTCACCGGCTCGATCATCACCGCCGGCATCCAGCATAACTACCGCCTGCTCGCCGCGCTGTTCGGCGCCTACAACGACTGGACGCTGGAGACCTGGGTGCGCCCGCATGCCTGCTTCAAAGGGTCGATCCTCGCCGTCCCCCACGACGCCGAGGCGGCAGCCCAGGAGATTCACCGGTTGGGCGCGGACCCCGGCATGGTGCAGGTGCTGCTGCCGAGCGCCGCCCGCATCCCCTACGGGCAGAAGTGCTACTGGCCGATCTATCGCGCCGCCGTCGAGCACGGCCTGCCCGTGGCGATCCACGTCGGCGCGGAGGGTACCGGCGTCGCCAACCCGCCGACCAGTGTCGGCTATCCCGCCCATTACCTGGAGTTCCACACCGACCACTCCCAGACGATGATGGCCCACTGCGTCAGCCTGGTCACGGAAGGCGTCTTCGAGCAGTTCCCGACGCTCAAATTCGCCTTCATCGAGGGCGGCATCTGCTGGGCGCCCTACGTCATGGGCCGGCTGGACCGCCTCTATCCGGCGCTCAAGGCGGAGACACCGTACCTGAAGCACCTGCCCAGCGAGTACCTCCTGGACCACTGCTTTTTCAGTACCCAGCCCATCGAGGAACCGGACAATCACCGGCATCTCCTACAACTGTTCGCCATGCTGCGTGCCGAGAAGACGGTCGTCTTCGCCAGCGACTATCCCCACTGGGACTTCGACAACCCGACGCAAGCGTTCTCCTTCTTCCCGCCCGACCTCAAGCGGCGCATCTTCGTCGACAACGTGCTGGACCTCTACGGGGAGAAACTGCTGCGGCCGAATCGGGGCGAGGCGTGACCACTCCCGTCGAAGCCCCCATTGGCTTGCGAGCTCGCGCGCGATTGCGGGCGGTCGACACCGACGTCCACCACCAGATCGCCGACTGGGGCGCCGTCGCCCCGTTCGTGCCGGCGGGGCTGCGCTGGCGGGTGAAGGGCGGCGGCCCGCCGCTGGCCCGGCACGGCTTCCGGAAGGTGGGCGCCGGCTTCGGCGATGTGATCCTCCCACCAACTCGCGACGGCAAGGCGCAGCATCCGGCGGCCGATCCGCACTGGGTGAAGGAGCAGTACCTCGACCGACGGGGCGTCGACCTCGCCGTCCTCACCGGCAGCCTGCTGAGCCTTGGCGTGCAACCGAGCGCGGACCTCGCCGCCGCCCTGGCGCGGGGCGTCAACGACTGGACGCTCGAGACCTGGGTGCGCCCGTTTTCCTGCTATAAGGGGTCGATCCTGGTCGCCCACCAGTACCCGGCGTTGGCCGTGGCGGAGATCGACCGCCTGGGCGACGACCCCGGTATGGTGCAGGTGCTCCTCGGCAGTGCGAGCGAAACGCCGCTCGGTCGCGCCGTCTACCATCCGATCTACGAAGCATGCGTGCGCCACGGACTGCCGCTCGCCCTCCACGTCGGCGGCGAGGGCGCCGGCAACTCCCCGCCGGCGACGGCGGTCGGCCACCCGTCCACCTACTTCGAGTGGTACGGCTCGCTCCCGCAGAGCTATATGGCGCACATCATGAGCATGGTCACGGAAGGCGTCTTCGTGCGCTTCCCGACGCTGAAGGTCGTGCTCTACGAAGGCGGCGTGGCGTGGCTGCCGCACATCATGTGGCGCTTCGACAAGAACTGGAAGGCGCAGCGCGCGGAGGCGCCCTGGCTGCAGCGCCCGCCCAGCAGCTACATCCTCGAGCACTTCTCTTCCACTACCTACCCGCTGGAGGCGCTGCCCGACCCGCAGTACCTCCGGCAGATCCTGGAAATGGTCGAGGCCGAACGCACCTTGCTGTTCTCCAGCAACTACCCGCACTGGGAATACGGCGACCCCTTCGACATGATCCGCGACATCCCGGACGCCATGCGCCGCCGCGTCCTGGTGGAGAACGCGCTGGCGGTCTACGGCGAGCGGCTGCTCGTGCCGAATGCCTGAGGACCCGAGATGAACGCTCCATCACCGGCAGGACCGCGCGCCAGCGTCTGTGGCGGCTTGACGCCAGCTTGCTGGAAAAGGTCCGTGTGGAAGTGGACCGCCTCCGGCGTCGTCGCTTCCGGCGGCGCGGCTTGACTGCTCTCCCGCGCGTCCCTATCCTGACACGCTGTCCCGCCGGAAGGAGGTGCGCCGCTGCGTCGTTTGCTCGTTGCCGCGATCGTGCTCGCGGCGTCGCTCGCGCCCGGCCCGGCGGCGCGGGTGCAAGCGGCGCCGGCCTGCTCGTTCCAGCTCGGCTTCGCGTCGATGGCCGCCGCGATTCCGCAACACGTCGGGCAGTGCGTGGAGAATGAGAGCCACGCCGCCGCCAATGGCGACGCGCTCCAGCGCACCAGCGGGGGCCTGCTGGTCTGGCGGAAGGCCGACAACTGGACCGCCTTCACGGACGGTTACCACACCTGGGTCGCCGGGCCGGACGGCGTGCAGGAGCGCCTCAACACGCAGCGCTTCGCCTGGGAGGCCGACCCGGACGGCTTGCCCGTCGTCAGCGTGATCACCGCCCCCGCTGGCGTGGTCGTCCTTGGCGGCGGCCTGGAGCGCGCCGACTATCCCACGCTCGGCCTGCGCGTGGTCTATCCCGCCGCGGTTACCGCGGCGAGCCTGGCCGAGTTCGTGACCAATTGGCAGGCGGCCGACGTCGTCGTACGCGCCCGCCTGGTCGTCGCCACCCCGGCGCCGATGACGGTCGAGCTGCGCGCGGACGGCGCGGCAGCGCCCCTCGGTCTCGGCGTGCGCGGCTTCAGCGCGCCAGGGCAGGGCCGGATGTATCAACTGTACGACGGCAGCGGGGACCCCGGCGACCGCGCGGACATCACTGCGCACGAGCTCGGCCACATGCGCATGTACCTTCGGGACGGCGAAGGCGCCAATGCCATGCTGCGCGAGGGCGTCGCCATGTACGCGAGCGAGCCGTTCCTCCAACGTGACGGACTGGTGACGCTGCACGACTTCGCGCAGGCGGCCTATCAGGAACACCGGCTGGTCCCCCTCGCCACGCTCTCCACGCCCGACGCCGCCTTCGACGGCCGGCTCCTGGACCGGCTGGATTACGACCTGGCCGGCTCCTTCGTCGCCTACCTCATCGAGCACTACGGGCTCGCGGCCTTCGACCGGGCGTACCCCGCCGCCGACTACGCCGCGGCCTACGGCAAGTCGCTCGGCCAGTTGGAGCAGGAATGGATCGCCTTCCTCGCCGACCGGACCAAAGGCCAGCCGCTCGCATTCGACCCCATGACCTACTTCGCCGCCCTCGACCGGCTGCACCGCGACTATGTCCGTCTGTTCGCGCTCGCCGCCCAGCACGACGGCCACCTGGACGGACCGGCCTATCGCGCCCTGGACGCCGCGCGGCTGGCCGTGGACCGGCACGACGCCGCCGCGGCGCAGCGGCAGCTTCAGCTCGCCGAAGCCGCCCCGGACTAGCGGTGCCCGCCGCAGGGTGGCGGGCGCGGCCTCGCCGCTCATTTCGGCGCCACCGTTTGGGCCTGCTTGAGCGCGGCGTCGAGCTGGCGCTTCATCTCGTCGGCCGCGTCGCTCACCGCGATCTGGCCGCCATAGAAGCGCTTGACCGGTCCCTTGGTGAGCCTCTGGCCACGCCGGCCGCCGCGAGGGGGGACTGATCCAGCGGCTCCAGTTCCTGCGGCGTCGCTCCCCCGCGGCCTTTCCTTACGGCCGCTGGGTGGTCTCGTGCCAGGGCGGGTCGGCCACGTAGCTGACGACCGTCGCCCGCACGTCCGGGTGGGTCTGCACGAAGGAGGCCGGGCAACGCGGCGTCACCGGACCGAAGAGGGCGCGGCGCATGACGGCCGGCTGCCAGGTGCGCATCAGGTAGAGGCGCAGCGCCCCGGCCGCCAGTATCTCGCGCATGCCGATCGTGACGCCCACGGGCGGCACCGCCTCCAGGTCCCCACCGGCCCCGCCCATCGCGATCTGGGTGATCGTCTCGGGGCTCAACCGCACCCGGCGCGACGGCAAGGCGCGGAACTCCTCCGCCGTCAGCGCCGGTTCGGGGCAGTTCATCCCGACGTGGCCGTCGACACCGAAGCCGCAGTACACGACATCGAGGCCAGTCTCCTGGAGGCTGCCGGCATACCGGTCGATCTGCTGCGGGTCGGGAGAGAGCCGCTGCTCCGGCGGCACCGTCAGCGACGGCGACAACCGGTTGAAGAGCGTCTCGTCGAGATGGCCGCGCAGGCTCCAGGCGTGCTCCGGCGGGACCGCGCGGCCATCCGGGAGGCAGAACTCGTCCATCGCGTACACCGTCACCGCCCGCCAGTTGATCCCTTCCTGGTTGCTCGCCGCGGCGAGCCTGACGTAATCGAAGGGGCCAACCGGCAGGCAGATGCGGAGCGGCCGCCGTTGCTGGTTGGCCATCCTGACCCTCCCCAGCAGCTCGCGCACAAAATGGTCGCGTATGGACTCCACCGAGTCCACCACCTCGATGGGGAAGGGCGCCAGGCGCAGGACATCGACCCGTGACAAGGCGGTGGGTGACACAGCCATCTCACTTCCTTTCAACGCATCCCGGTTCGCCGGCCGGTCGTTGCCGGGACCCACCGTCACGAAGGTTGGCCCCCCTGCTGGAACCGCGGCAGGTACGGGCGCTGGGCCGCCAGGAGTTCGTCGAGCACGGTGGTCGCCACCTCGACGCTCGGCGTGAGTGGATCGGCCAGCAGCGCCTGCAAGGCCAGTTCCCGGCTGCCGGCCAGGGCCGCCGCTACCGTGAGCTCGATCTGCTGCCAGCGACCGGAGAGCACCGCCGCGATGCCGTCAGGCAGTGGACCGCTGGCGATGCCGTGCACGCCGCTGGCGTCGCAGTAGGCCGGCACCTCCACGATGGCGTCGGCGGGTAGGTTCGGCACCAGCCCCTGGTTGGGCAGGTTGGCGAACTGGACGGTGGGCTGCCCGCTGACGATGGCGCCGATGATCTCCACCGCCCGCTCGCCGCTGGGCGCGAACAACGGGTCGATCGGCTCCTCCCCGGCCGCCAATCGGCGCAAACGGGCGTCCTGCTCGCCCTTCAAGCGTAGCCGGTCGTCCCACGGCCACAGCTCCAGGCCGTAATCGCGGCCCTGGTGCGCCGCTTCCGTCAAGAAGTAAGGGAAGAACTCGGCCACGTGCCGGGCGGCGGGGGAGGGATAGAGGCCGAAGGCGTCGAAGACGAGGAAGCTGGCGCGGGCCCCCCGCGGGGGCGCCCCCCCCAAGGGGCGCCGGGGGGGGGGCGGGTTGGGGGGGGGGCCCCCCCGGCGCAGG
>JAICXR010000573.1 GCA_025980355.1 Chloroflexota bacterium
ATGCTACCTGCCCGCCGACAACGAGCGTGCCCCGAAGTCCATCACGCCGTCGCCCGCTGGGCCGAGGGGCGCACGTGCCGGTAGACATAGAAGGCGATCAGGAGGAAAACAAGAATCACAAACAGCACGTCGAACTTGCGGAAGATCGGCCCCAGGTCCGTCCAGTGGGCGCCGAGCTGCATGCCGACGTAGGCGAGGAAGGCCGACCAGATCAGCGAGCCGACGAAGGAATAGGCAAGGAAGCGGAGAAACGGCATCCGCGCGACGCCGGCCGGCAAGGAGATGAACGTGCGCACCAGTGGCATCAGTCGCGTGAAGAAAACGGTCACCTCGCCAAAGCGTTTGAACCAGTGATCGGCGACGTCGATGTCGTGCGCCGACAGCAGCACGAACTTGCCGTAACGCAGCGCCAGGGGGCGACCGCCGATGGCGCCGACGACATAGGCGACCGTGGAGCCAAGCGTACAACCGGCGGCACCGGCCAGCGCCGCGCCCCACAGCGTAAACCGACCCTGGGCGACCAGAACGCCGCTGAACGGCATGATCACCTCACTCGGCAGGGGGATACAGGCGCTTTCGATCGCCATCAGCAGGACGATGCCGAGGTAGCCAAGGGAGCTGAGCGTGGAAATGACGAAGTTGCCCAGCGCGTTCTCTATGCCCGTCACGCTCGCTGCTGCTCCTACTTCTCATCAAGAGGCCGACTATCCGGCACACACAAGAGAGCCGTACCGGGGCGGCGTCGGCCACCCACTCGCGGCCGAACCACCGCGACCGGCACGGCTAGAGGCTGATCTGCATCGCCCGCAGTATACCGGATGGGGGCCCGTCCGCCGCAGCGGACGCCCCTCACAAATCCCGTTCCTGGAAGCTCCACACGCTGGCCGCCAATACGGCCGCCAGCCAGCAGATGGCCCAGACGACGTAGGCCGGCGTCGGCGGAGCCATGACCAGGAACGGGGCGTTGCCAGGATTGGCGGCCGCATTGCTGTCGCCTGCCAGGCGGAGCACGACCGGCTCCAGGCTGTAGAGCGCGCCGCGCCAGAGGCCATCGGTGGGAATAATTAGGCTCGTCACCGTGCCCACGTGCGTCACCGTGCTGTTCTGAATCGCTTCCCCAATGGACCCCGCGATGCCGCCCATCCAGACCAGGCCGTAGAGGACCAACACGGTGATGCCGACGGTCATCGGCGGCAAGCGGGTGCTGCCGAGCATGGCGAGGGTCAATAAGACCAGACTCTCGCCGATCAGGAAGATGACCGCAGGCAGTGGGTGCGGCGGCAGGTAACCGGTGCCCAGATCGGCCAGCAGGATCTCGCAGCCGAAGAACAGTGCGGCGTAGACCGCCAGGACGACGGCCAGCGCCAACCATTTGCCGAGGATGACATCGCTGCGCCGGATCGGGCGCGGCAGCACCGCCAGGATGATGCCCGATTCCACATCGGCCGCGATCGATGGCGCCGCCAGGAACGCCGCGCCGATGGCGAGCACGAAGCTGAACATAAACATGACGAGGATCAGGATGACACTGGCGGCCGTGCGGATTTCCACGGGCGAACAGGCACGCTTCCCGCAAGGGATCGCGCTCAGGTGGGCGAAGCCCCAGCCGGTGAGGCCGACGACCAGTGCGGAGACGAGGACCGCGGCGACGAGCAGACGGCGGCGTACCAGCTCAAGCAGGGTCAGGCGAGCGATCGTTAGGACCGGCATCCTCGGCTCCTCTCAAGAACTGCAGGAAACGATCCTCCAGCGTTTCGTGCCGCGGTTCCACCGCGTAGACGCGGCCGCCCAGGCTCAGTAGCACCGCAACGAGGTCCGGAACTGCGTCTTCGCTGATGCCCCGGACGGTGAGCCACTGTGCTTCC
>JAICXR010000090.1 GCA_025980355.1 Chloroflexota bacterium
AGAGCGACGAATCGTACTGCTCCGGCGTCTGGTAGGTCTGGCCCGTCGTGTTGTCCTTGAAGGCGACCAGCCAGTTGCCGGCGCTCTGCTGGGTCAGGGAGACGGTGACGGAATCGCCGGGGCTGACGGTCAGAGGCACGGGATGGGACGAGCGGGGGAGCAGCTCGATCCAGGCTTCATATTGGACGTCGCCCGCGCCGGATGCCGTGGCCTCGGTGCCGGCCTGGATCAGGTCGTGGCTTTCCACGCCGCCGATCCCCACCCAGGTGGCGTCGCTGCCCGCGCTGGTGGCAGCGACCTGCGGGACGGTCCAGGTGCCCGCCACGGCCGTATAGGTCCCCCCCGTGGCGGCGTAGCCGGACCAGTTATGGGACTGGCCGGAGCTGAGCGGCGCCGGCCGGGTTGCGGGATTGGGCACCGTCCCCGGCTGGCCGGAGGCGCCGCTGCCCGGGTTGCCGGAAGCGGCGTTGGGATGGTCGTCGGTGGCGATCTTCCAGGAGCCGCTCTGGAGCACCAGCGTGTAAACGTTGAGATCGGTACTCTGGTCAACCGTGCTGTCGCCGAACGTCGTCTGCCAGGTCTCGTTCGTGGTGGCCCGCACGTTCGTGCTGTCCAGCTGGCTGACGCTGCCCCATTGCAGGTTCAAGAGCTTGATCGAGGCGACCCCACTGTTCGCCATGTCGCGGTTGGTCTGCACCAGTTCCTGGTAATAGGACGTGGTGGCCGTGTCGCGCATGAGGGTGGGGTCGTGCTGCGCGAACGCCGCCTGCTGTTCATCGTTCGCTTGCTGAATCACCTGCTTCACGGCCGCCGTCACCTCGGCCGAGGCCGGCGAATCGCCCCGTGCTGTGCCGGCTTGGGTGAGGGACGACGTATCGGTACCGGCCGGGGCGGTGGAGGTGGACGTTGTCGTCTGCGTGGAGACCACGCGGCGCCGTTCGGTGGGCGACGCCGCCGACGAGGTGCTCGTGGCCGTCGAGGTCACGGTGGTGGTCGCGGCGGCGGCCGCCCCCGACGGGGGCGCCGGGGCCGCGGCGGCGATCTGCCGTTGCACCACCGCCAGCCGGGGGGGGGCGGCGCAACCGGCGAGAAGCACCAGTAAGGCGACGAGCGGAAGGAAACGCGAAAAGATCTGCTTCATAGCACTGCTCCACTGTGGGGCACTCACGGTAAGGATACGACATGCACGGGCGCTGTGCCGCTGCCGCGCTCAAGCCTCCACGAGATTCATCGTGCCACACGGCACTTGGAGCGAGCTTGGAATGCCAATAGAGATTCGTGAGTGGGGGCCGCTTCCGGCTCTTCTCCTTCAAGCGTGGCGGCGCTAGCGATACCCGTCGTCGGGTCGGTTGGGGAGGTCGTCGACGGTCCTCTGCAGTGACGCATCGGCCACAAGCTCCGCTCAGGGCGCGACGGGTGCCGGCATTTTTGTGCTGATACGCATGGTTTGCTATTCTAGCTCCGGGCGGACCGGAAGGGAAAGGCGGCGCCGGCTGAGCCTCAAATACACCCTCTGCTTCTGCCGATGTGGCGATCGCCTGCTCATGCTCTTGCGCCGGAAACCGCCGCACGCCGGCCAGTGGAACGGCGTCGGCGGCAAGATCGAGCCGGGCGAGTCACCGCGCACCTGTGTGATCCGCGAAGTGCGTGAGGAGACGGGAATCGATCTTACCGACGGCGGCGACCTCCGCTTCGGCGGCATCGTGACCTGGCCACCCGACGAGGCGGTCAACGGCCAGGGATCCGGAATGCTCGTCTATGTCGCCGAATTCCGCGACCCGTCCATGATCTGGCCGGGCGACCGGCTGGTACCGGACGGCGCCCTCAGCTGGCGACCGCAAGCATGGGTCTGCGACCGCACCAACCGCCTCGTCGTGGAGAACATTCCCGCCTTCCTGCAACCCATGCTGCGTGGCGAACCGCCGCGCGAGTACTACTGTGACTTCCAGGGTGAGCGCCTGCTCGGCGTCCAGACTCGGCGCTTGCTGCCTGCCGGGGAGGAGACCGTTCTCGGCGACCGCCGGTCGCCTGCCGACGCCGCGCCGTCACGAGACGGACACGACCGATAGGCGCGACCGCCCCCAAGCATCACAGGCGGGACCTCTTTCCCATAGCTGACACCCGATCAGGCGCCTCGTTCGTTATGGTCACAGGTGGCATGGCCACGAACGGGACGCTGGAGGCTGCTTGTGAAGATGGGGCGACGACGCTTCTCCGGTCGACCGGAGCGGGCATGGCGGCTGGCAGCGATCGGCCTGTGCCTCGCCCTGGCCCTCCTGCCGTCGCTCGCCGGCGCCGACGGCGGTCCCCTGGCCGGTCGGACCATCGTGATCGATCCGGGGCACGGCGGGATTGACACGGGCGCCATCGCCAACGGCCTGTATGAAAAGGACCTCACGCTACCGATCAGCCTCGATGTCGGCGCGCTGCTCGCGCAAGGCGGGGCGCACGTCGTCTATACCCGCACCGCGGACGTCACGGTCGGCCCGACGGACGATACGACGGCTGGGCTGGCGGCGCGGGCCACCATCGCCAATGATGCCCACGCCGACATCTTCATCTCCATCCACGCCAACTCGCTGAATGACCCGAGCTTTACCGGCCTCACCACCTTCTTCGGCGCCGCCGGCGGCTACATCGATGGCGTCACCCGCACGCCGAGCGTGGTCGACCAGAGCCGCCTGTTGGCCCAGGATGTTCAGCATTCCGTGCAACAGCAGACGGGAGAGGTGGATCGCGGCGTCCAGTCGGCGGACTTTTACGTCCTCGGCAACACGACGATGCCGTCCATCCTGGTCGAAACCGGGTTTATCACCAATCCGACGGAGGCGCACCACCTGGCCACCCCGGCCTACCAGGAGCAACTCGCCGAAGGCCTCGTGGCCGGCGTGACGCAGTTCTTCGCCGATGTCGGGACGACCGTCAAGCAGACCCTCGACGCCAATGCGGGGCGCTTCGTCCAGGATGTCACCCTGCCGGATCACGCCACCGTCTCGCCCGGCCAGACCGTCACGAAAACCTGGAAGATCGCCAACACCGGCACGACCACCTGGGACGGCAGCTATCGGTTGGTTGCCCAACCGGGCGGCAACCTCGCCGGCACGGTGGATGTGGCCTTGCCGTCGGTGAGCCCCGGCAGCACCGTCATGGTGAGCACCGCGATCACCGCACCGACCGCGCCGGGCGACTACTCGGAGACCTGGCGGCTCACTGCCGCCAACGGCCACGTCTTTGGCGACCCGCTCTGGGCGGAGATCACCGTACCGGGCGCGCCATTCGTTCCCTTCTGGGTGGAGACGACGCGGGCCACGACGCTCTGGACGGATGCCGACCCCCACGCCGACGCCCTGGTCCAGCTCGCCCAATGGTCCTTCCTGCGCGTCACCGGTCCGGCAACGCAGGGGCGGTATGCCGCGACCGAACCGTCGTCCCAGCAACAGGGCTTCGTTGATGGCAGCGCCGTTGGTGCCTCCGGCCCGCCGCCGGCGAACTATCAGCCACCGCGCGTGGCGCCGCCGTTTACGCCCTTCTGGGTGGAGACGACGCGGCAAACGCCGTTACGGTCCGGCCCGACCGACCCATCGGCGACGTTTGGCCTGCTGCCCCAGTGGGCGGCGTTGCAGGTCATGGCGCCGCAGGACGGGACGCGACTCTATGTCCGCAATCCGAGCACCGGCGGCGTCGCCTACGTGGACGCCGGGGCCGTCGGGCCAAGCGGGCCCCCGAGCGGTCAGACGTCATTAGCCGCGGCCGGCCCGCCCGCGCCGTCGACCACCGGGCAGGGCTCCTCGTCCGCTCCGCCCCGTACACCTCCTACCGACCTCTATGTCGTCAAGCCCGGTGACACGCTCTTCGCCATCGCCCGGCACTTTCACGCCGATCCGGCGGCGCTGGCAAAGGCCAACGATCTGGCCGACCCGAGTGAGCTACGGGCGGGCACGACCCTCCATATCCCCGGCGCGGCGCCAAGCTTCCGACCCTTCTGGGTCGAGAATGTCGTCGCCACGCCGCTCTGGTCGGGGACCGACAGCGCCGCCACCCGGTTCGGCATCGCCGCCCAATTCACGCCGATGCAGGTCCTCGCCCCGGCCGTGTCCGGCCGCTACCCGGTGCGCATGTTCAGCACCGGCGGCATGGCCTACGTCGACGCGCAGGCCGTCGGTCCGGCCGGCCCGCCGAAGGGAGCGCAATGATGATGGTGTCACCCCGACGGATCGGCGTCGTCCTGACCGTGGCGGCGCTGCTCGTGCTGAACGCTTGCGGCGCCGCCACGCTAGAGCAGAGCGCCATCACTACCGCCCCGGCGACCGCCGCACATTCGGTCGCGACGGTGGCTACCGTCCGGCCGGCGGCAACGGGCACGACGGCCACGCCGCGCTCCAGTGCACGTGTGCCACCGGCCTCCACAGCATCGTCGGCGGCGAGCCGCGTGACGAGCGATACGGCGACGAGAACGGCGTCCGCCCAGATCCCGGTGGCGGTGTATTTCACCGCCGGAAACAGCCTGGTGAAGGAAACGCGCCAGGTCCCCGCGACGTCGCCCGCCCGGGGCAGTATCGACGCCTTGCTGGCCGGGCCAAGCGGCAGCGGCCACTTCTCCCAGGTCCCGCCCGGGACGCGCTTGCTGGGCATCAACCTCGCGGCCGGCACGGCGACAGTGAGCTTCTCCGAGCAGGTCCAGAACCTGCAAGGCAGCCCCGCCATTCCGCTTTTCCTGGCGCAGGTGGTGAACACGCTCACCCAGTTCCCCGACGTGCAGAAGGTGGTGCTTGAAGTGAACGGCCAACCGCTCCGTTCCCTCGGCGGCGAAGGCGTCGCCGTGCCGGAGCCGTTGGATCGCGCGAGCGTGCAACAGATGCTCGCGGGCACGTAGACGCGTTACCGGCCGCCGTCCAGGCGCACTTCCCGACCGCTGGCCGCCGAGGCGTAGAGGCCGTCGAGGATGCGCATCACGGTCAGCCCGTGCTCACCGGGGGCGATCACCTCTTGGTCGGCCAGGATGCTGCGCACGAAATGGCAGCGCACCGTGTCCATCCCCGCAGGGCGTGCCAGCGGCCGGGTCTCTTGCAGCGTGCCGGCCACCTCCAGGAAAAGGCGCGCTTCGAAGTCGTACCCTTCGCCGACGTTCCGCATCACCGCCCCACCCTTGTTGCCCCAGACGCGGGTCGACATCTCCTCGCGCTTCTCACTGTTGCCGGCCCAGGAGGCCTCCAGCGACAAGGACGCGCCGTTGGCGAAGCGAACGAAGCCGGCGGCTAGGTCGTCCACGTCGAAGCTCTTGCCCTGACGCTCCGCCAGCGCCTTGCCGAACCCGCCATAGGTGGCGCCAGTGACCGACACCGGCTCCGGATAGCCCATGTACCAGAGCGCCAGGTCCAGGCGATGCACGCCGAGGTCGATCAGGGCCCCGCCGCCGGAGAGTTTCTTGCTCGTAAACCAGCCACCGATGCCGGGAATGCCCCGGTTGCGCAGCCAGGTGGTGCGGGCATAGTAGATTTCGCCGAGCTCGCCCGCTTCGATCGCCTTGTGGATCATCCAGGCCGCTTCGCCAAACCGGTAATTGAAGTTCACCATCAGGGTCAGGTCCCTGGCGCGCGCCTGGCGTACCATCTCCTCCGCCTGCTCGGCATTGAGCGCCAGCGGCTTTTCACACAGGACGTGCTTGCCCGCTTTCAAGGCATCGATCGCCACCGGCGCGTGCAGGAAGTTGGGCAGGGCGATCGAGACCGCCTGCAGGTCCGGGCGCCGGAGCAGCTCGTGGTAGTCCGTGTAGGTGGTGGCGACGCCGTAGCGCGTCGCCGCTTCCGCCAGGCGAACCGGGTCCTGATCGCAGATCGCCAGCAAGCGCGCCTGCGGACAGTCCAGGTAGTCCCGGATATGCCCGCGGCCTACGCCAACGCCGATCACGGCAACGCCGAGTGTCTCCGCCGCCACGAGGTCCGCCCTTTCGCTGTTCGCCCCCAACGCCGCTCCGATACCGGTGCGATCAGGTCAGCTTCAACGCCGCAACGGCCGCGGCGATCCCGCGGGAATGGCGAAAGACGAAGGACCCGCCGATGACCGCGTCGGCGCCCGCGTCGCGGATCGGTATCACCGTGTCCTGGTTCACGCCGCCGTCGAGCTGCAAGGCCGGGAGTTGACCCTGGCGGGCGGCCCGCAACTGACGCAGGGTCGTCAGGGTCTCCGGCATGAAGGTCTGGCCGCCGGCGCCCGGGTGAATCCCCATGACGACGACAAGGTCGGCCAGGCCCAGGTGCGGGATCAACCGGCTGGCCAGCGTCTCCGGATTGATCGCGAATCCGGGCCGCTTGCCCAGCCGCCGCACGGCCGCGGCGAAGGCGGCGGGATCGTCCAGCACCTCAATGTGGCCGATCACGGTCGTTGCGCCGGCCGCCGCGAAGGCCTGGATGAATTGGGCAGGGCGCTCGACCATCAAATGAGCTTCCACCGGCAACGTCGTGTGGTCCGCGACGGCCCGGCAAACTTGCGGACCGAGCGCGAGGTTCGATACGAAATGCCCATCCATGACATCGATCTGGATGGAATCGGCCCCGGCGGCGGCGATCTGCTGAACGGTATCGGCGATGGCGCTGAGGTCGGCGTTGAGGATCGAAACCGCTACCTGGAGCGCCGCCATGCGTATCCTGCTCCCGTCATTGCGGCCTAATTCGCGCTATTACTCGCCGCCGGCACGGGCTTACTGCCACCCTCCGCCTTGCCGCTCGCCCCGGACTTGTTATTGCCGTCCGCCTTGCCGGTGACGGATTTCCCACTATCCGGCTTCGCCGCGCTTTCCGCCTTGCCGGGGGTATCGGCTTTCGACTCACCCGACGCCTTGGCCTCGGGGGAAGCGCCGGCCGCCGGTTCTTTCGCTGCGTCCGCCTTGCCATTGGCGGAGGAGGACCGGGAATCCGTCTTGTACCAGCCGGAACCTTTAAAGACGATGCCCACCGGCTGCAACACTTTGCGCACGGGACTGCCGCACTCCGGGCAGGACGTCACGGCGGCTTCGCTAAACGACTGATAGCGATCGAACCGGTGCTTACACGCCGTACACTCGTACTCATAAATCGGCATAAATTGTCTCCATTGAACGGGATCAGTGACCACTGTCAGTATAGCAGCGACGACGCCAGGGCTGCCGCCGGACGGCAGGACCGACACCGCTAGGATGCTCCGGCCTCCTTCGGCGTAAGGATGGTGGCCACGCTCTCCACCAGGTCGGGAGGTGCAAACGGCTTGGTGAGGTACATGCGCGCGCCGCTCTGCAAACCGGCCTTGACGTCGGTCACCTGACCGAGCGCCGAAAGCAAGATGATCGGGATGGACGCCGTGACCGGGTCCTGGTTGAGCGCCTCCGTCACCTCGGTGCCGGTCATCCCAGGCATCAAGATGTCGAGGACCGCCAGGTCCGGCTGCTCTTGCCGTATCAGCGACAATGCCTCGTCGCCGGCGCCCGCCTCGATCACGATATAGCCTCGCCGGCGAAGCGTGAAGGCCACAAGGCGGCGGATGTCCGCTTCGTCGTCCGCCACTACGATGCGTCCGGTCACCACTGTCTCCCGCCGCGTGCTGCCGCGGACGAACTCCAGGCAGTCTTCCCCCGTCGGAGGGAAGCGTAACACAGCCTCTGGGGGGTCCTAACCCAAATAGCAGGGATCACCAACCTTTCCACGGTACCTCCCTTGCTCCGGCCGCCGCCAGAACGTGGGCAACGTCGACCCCGAAGGTCGCCGGTTTCGGCTGCGGGCGACCGAGGATGCCCAGGATCGTGGCATAACCCAAGGCGGGGGACGTCAGCGTTCGTCCGATGTTGCGCACGTTGGGGTCGGGATACCAGATAAAGCGGGGATGGCCCTGCTTGCCGACCAGACTGACGCCCTCCCAATCGCCACCGGTTGGGTTATCTTTCGGGCCAGAGATGAAGTAGTCGAATCGCTGTCCGTCCGGGCCGGGATATGGCGTCGAGCCGACGAAATTGGCATCGACGTGGTAGCTGGCCATCCAGAGCGTCAATTGGACGTGCGTCTTGTTCGGGTCGAGCGGATCGGGAATGTAGACGATATGGAAACGATAAACCGGATAGCTCTCGATCTGGTCGCTCGTCGTAAAGTCGTCGATCACGAAGCCTTTGTGCTGCCCGCCCAGCCACTGCAGCACCATACGTTGGAGGTCCGCCGGCTTCAGCGCCTCCGACGTGCTCCCGTACTCCCAGAGCGGCGAGTCGGCGAAGTGGTAGTCGGACAAGAGCCCCTTCTGATCGGCCACGCTGAACGTCAGGCCGCGCACCGTCACCGGGGCGACGGGCTCCGGTTCGAGAAGGGCGGCCGCCGCCCAGCCGTTGCAATGGCCGGCCCAGAACAGCGTCGGGTCGTTGAAGACGATGTGCTGGCGTTCCCATCCCTGCGTATCGGGCGAGGGTGCCCCGCCGGCCCGTACGTATGCGTCGTACTTTGCCAGCGCCCCGTCGGCCTGGAAGAGGTAGGGGGGCGTGTACGGTTGCAGCGAGGCCGGCCACCACCAACCGGACCAGGGAATCGTGGCGGCCTGGCCGTCGATCACCGGCGGCGCCTGCGCGGCCAGCGCTGTGGTCGGGATGATCCCCGCCGCCTTGGCGACATCGCCGCCGTTGACCAGCGTCACGTCGCCGGCCTTCGCCCAGGGCTCGGCGACCTTCCAGTATTGGAAGACGACCCGCTGCGCCCGCAGGGCGACGAGCGGCCCGAAATCGACCGGCGCGGAGGTCGGCAGTCCGTACACCTGCACGGCGTCCGGCGTCGCCAGATAGCGGGCTTTGATGGCAGGGTTGGCGTCCAGCAACGCCAGACGCTGCTGCGTGATCTGCGCGACCGACAGGCCTTTCTCGTTCAGCGCCGCCGGCGGCGGCACCTGATAGGTGGCCTTCAGCCAGGCGTCCTTACCGGCGTCGTGCAACTGGTCGAAGACGTTGGCGAGCGCCACACTGCTGCTGGCCGGCTGCCACTGCAAAATGCCGCGTTGGGTCGCCTGGGCGACGAACCCGGCCTGGATAAACCGCCCGGAAATCGGGTAGCCGAGCAGACCGACACCGCCAAGTTGTTGATAGCCCGTCCAGAGCCCGATGCCGCCGTCATCGGCCAGCAAGAAGCCCGTGGCGCTCTTGCCCAGGGGGGAACCGTTGGCCTGAGTAAAGAAGTGCCCATCCGGCAGTCCATAATCCAAAGCGGGGGCGGTTGCCGCGGGGACCCCCGCCAGGGCCGGGGCCGTGACGTTGGCGCCAGCCGCGAACGCCGGGGGCACGATGGCGCCCAGGAGCGTACAGGCGCCACAAAGGAGGAACAGCCGCCCGAGGAGCTGCCTCGCCGCCCGAATCATCCCGCCTACCAACTCTGGCTGCCGCGTAGATTGCGAACAGTTGCCGAGAGCGGCGAGGGCCGGGCCGGCGCCGGGCGCGCGATATTCAAGCTGTTTCGCGTTCCGCGGCGCGGCGCAAAGCGAGCTTGACCCGGCCGACGTTTGCGTCGTTCGCCGCGACGGCGACGAGTATCCTATCCGCGGCGCCTTGCAACTCCACCGACGTGGCGCGGGCCAAAAAAACACACGACTCCAGCGGGGCGATCCCGCCATTCGCCAACGCCCCGGCGATCGCCCCGAAGACGGCCGAGGCGAGCGACGCCAGGAC
>JAICXR010000074.1 GCA_025980355.1 Chloroflexota bacterium
ACCGTCAATGGCCTGGTCCAGGACATCGTGCGCCCGAACTGGCCGGCGGTCCACGCGCTCGTCGCCCACGTCTTCGCGCCGCCGGAAGCGGCGGCGCCGCCCGCCACGCCGGCGACCGGGGGCGCGCGGATCGCCGTCGAAAACGGTACGACCATCGGGGGATTGGCCGGCGCGGCGGCGACGTACCTGTCGAGCCTCGGCTACACTGTTGATCCGGCGGCCGATGCCACCAGCACGGACGTCGCCGTCACGCGGGTGACGGTATACAACCCGGCAAAGCGAGGCATCGCCGACATGGTGGCGGAGTCATTCGGCGCGGAGGTGCAGACGGCGCCCGCCGGGGCGACGCACGGCGCCGACGACATTGTGGTCACGCTCGGGCAGGACCACGGCACCTTTGAGGGCTTCTGATATGCGAAGGTTGGCTGCGAGCATCGCCCTCGCCGCATTGCTCAGCACCGCCTGCGCCGGCGTCCTGCCGGCCTCCGGGATCGTGGCGGTCGACGCCCCGGCCGCGGCCAGCGTCAGCGGGCGCCTGCTCTACGTCCGCGACGGCACGATCGAGGAGATCTCCTCCGGCGGCACCCGGGACCTGGCGAAGCCCAACCCCGCGGTCGGCGCCTTCATGAACCCGGCCTGGTCGCCCGACGGCGCCCGCATCGCCTACGCTGTTCGCCAGAAGGACTACAGCGACGTGGGCGTCATGAATGCCGACGGCAGCAATCAGACCCTCCTGACCCACGATCAGAGCGGCGTCGTGCAGGACAACCTCTGGGCGGCGATGCCGAGCTGGTCGACGCCCGATGGCGCGACGCTCGTCTTCAGTTCCGATCGCGGCAAAGAGGAGCCGAACATCGACCTCCGGCTGTGGGCGATGACGGTCGCCACGCGGGCCTTGCGGCAGGTCAGCACCCCCAATATCCAGGCCGGTGGCGACCTCGACGCCCAGTTCCGCCCCGGCCATCCGAGTCAACTCGTGTACACAAAGTGGGCCTACGACGCGACCGCCACGTCGACCTACGCGCAGTTGGTATTGCTGGATATCGCCAGCGGCGCCTCCTATACGCTCACGTCACCGAAGGAGACGGACTTCCAGCCGGCCTGGTCTCCGGACGGGAAAACGCTCGCCTTCGTCCGGCGGGGTGCGGGTACCGACGAGCTCTACGCCGCGCCGGTGCCCGAGGCGGTTGCCGCCGATACGACACTCACCGCTACCCTCCTGGAGTCGGGCGTCGACGCGCAGCCGGCGTGGTCGCCCGATGGCAACGCTCTTGCCTACATCGCCGAAACCGACAACCAGTTCGACCTCTATCAGGTCGGCGTCACCACCGCGCCAACGCTCGGGCCGCGCGGCAAGCCGGAACGGCTCACGACCAACGGTATCGACGCCACCAGCCGGCCAAGCTGGACGAAGTGAGGGATGAGAGCGCCCTCAGGCGCGACGGGCGATGGCCCGGCCGCCGAAGGCGCGCATGGCCGCCAGCAGGATGATCGCGCCGACGATGCTCACCAGGACGTGCGACGGCGACAGCGTGCCTCCGGTGCGAACGTGGAAGAGCAGCGAGAAGATCGCGCCGCCGATCACCGACCCGGCGATGCCGACCAGGATGTCGCCGCCCAATCCGTAGGGACTGCCGACGACCTTGCTGGCGATCCAGCCGGCGATGAGGCCCAGAATGACCCAGGAGAGGGCAAAGAACAACAGGCCGGTAACGACCTTGACGGCGGCAAGCAGCAAGACAATCGCCACCACCAGCAGCACTATGGGGATGATCACGTCGTACGCCCCGTTCTCTGTACCGGCGCCTTTCCTTCCAGCAACCGATAGCAGCATCATACGGTGCCTGGTTGAAGATTTCCTGAAGGGGGCCGATCGACGGCTCAGGCGCCGCCGTGCATGGCCAGGCGCGCCAGGATGAAGATGATGAGGGCGACGATGAGGGCGACGAGAAGGATCAACGGCAGTCGATTGCTGGCGCGCGGCGTGGCCGTCTCGTCGCCGGAGATCGCGGGCGGAACGCCCGCCGTGGACGAGCTGATGAAGGCAGCGTCGGCGGCCGCGGCTCGCGCCGGACTGCCGACGGAGAGCACCGGCACCCGGCTCCGGCGCACCTGGACCGGCAGCGCGGCCGCCTCCGCCACACCGCCGGGTTGCAGCACGGCGACGCCCGGCTCACTCTGGCGGTTGGCGCCGGCCTGCACGGACCGCATCCAATCGGGCAGCGTGGAGGAGCCGTCCGGCTCCTGCGTGCCGTGGTCACTGGACGTTAGCCTCTGACCGCAGCGAGCGCACGCCCTGGCGTCGGCGACATTTTCAAATTGACAGTTGCTGCATCGGCCCATTGACGTGCCTTTCTCAGACGCTCCGGCAGAAATCCGCCCAGCCCAAGGTTCTATGATCCCTGATTCATGGTGCGAGACCCGGACGAAACTGTCAATCACCAAGCGTGTGGTCATGCCCCATGACTCCCCATGGGCATCGCCGGCCGGGCACAACGCTTCCCGCTATTTCATGGTCTCCAGGAAGGCGACGAGGTCGTTGACCTGGCCGGGGGAGAGCCCCAGGTCGGGCATCAACGTGCCCGGCTTGATCGCCTGCGGGTTGGTGATCCAGCGTTGCAAGAAGGCCGGGTCGTTGGGCAAGCTGTCGTAGGGCGTGCTCGCGATATGGGTGAGATTCGGACCGACATCCCCGGTCGACAGGCCGTCAATGGTATGGCAGAGGTTGCAGCCGACGGAAGAAAGGAAGATCGCCTTGCCGCGCGCCACTGCCGGGTCGGGCGTTTGTGTCGCCGTCGGCGCGGGTGCCTGGGTCGGCGTCTGTGGTGCAGCGGCCGGTGCGACGATCGGCGTCGCCGTCGGAGGGACCGTGGTGGCCGTGGGCGACGCGACGCTCGCCGTAATAACGGTCGGAGTCTCCGTCACCGCAACGGTAGGTGCCAGTGTCGGCGCAACGGTCGCGGTGGACGCCGAGGCTGGCGGAATACCGGCGCTTTCCGTGCTCGATGCCGGAGTTCCGCCACAGCCGACCAGAATCAGCGTGCCGAACGCCACGACAGCAAAACGGAACCGTCTCCATGTCGCCTCAGGCACTGGGTCCTCCTCTCACGGAACCTTCGCCGGCTACAGGGCAAGTATAGGGTTCGGCGGTGATTGACAGCCGCCCCGTCGTTGACTACAGTCTGCCCATTGGCGTACCACCGCGCAAGCGGGCAGGGAAGGATCGACACCATCGTGGCTTCGCGTTTTACCGTCCGAGCGGGGCAGCACCCGCGCCGCTTCGCGCCCATCACCGTCGCGCTGCCGGACCTCCCGACCGGGTCCTTGTCCGTCCGGAATATGGCCACCGGCAGGAGCACGGCGGCGCAGGGTGGCCCGGACGGCCTGGTCTTCCTCCTGGATGATCTGGCTGCTGGCGCGGAGGCCCGCTTCGAGGTAGAAGCCGCCGTCGATGACGGCCAGGGCGTGAGGGTTGTTGAGCGCGAGAACGAACTGGAGTTCACCGTCGATGGCGACCTCTTCACCCGCTATCGCTACGGCGGCGAGGGCCTGGCCCGGCCGTATTTCTGGCCCGTCGTCGGTCCCGACCACCGGCAGGTGACGCGCGCCTTCCCGATGGTGGCGGACGCCCCGGGCGAAGTCCACGACCACCCGCACCACCGCTCGATCTGGGTCGCCTACGGCGAACTGGACGGCTATGACGCCTGGGCTGAGGGGCCAAACCATGGCTCGACGCTCCACGTGGGCTTCGATGAAATCACCAGCGGCCCGGTGTTCGGCGGTTTCCGGGAACAGACGCAGTGGGTCGATGCCGTCGGTAACGGGCTCCTCAAGGAAGAGCGGGCCGTGCGCGTCTACCATATCCCAGACGGCGTGCGACTCATGGACGTGGACCTCCATTGGACCTTCGGCCGCTTGAACGGTCGGGGACGGAAGTTCGGCCTGGGGCAGGTGCATCTGGGCGACACGAAGGAGGCGGGGCTGATCGCCGTGCGCGTGGCGACCAGTATGGACGCCAAGGTCAACGGCAAGATCGAAAACGCCTGGGGCGGCACGAACGAAGCGGAGACCTGGGGCAAGCGCGCGCCTTGGTGCGACTACTCCGGCCCGGTCGATGGCGAAACGGTCGGCATCGCCGCCTTCGACCATCCGTCGAACCTCCACTTCCCCTGCTACTGGCACGTCCGCAACTACGGCCTGATGGGGGCGAACCCCTGGAGCGGCGAGTCCTTCACCGACAACCCGATGGAAAACGGCGCCACGACCTACCGCTTCGGCGACGAGCTGCGCTTCCGCTACCGCCTCTACATCCACCCGGGCGATGCCGCAAGTGCCCACGTCCGCGACCACTGGTTCAACTTCGGCTTCCCGCCCGACGTCAAGGTCGAGGGCTAGGCAGTGCGCTTCGCCATCTGCAACGAACTCTTTGAGGGCTGGTCGCTCGCCGACACCTTCCGCACCGTCAGTGACCTCGGCTACGACGGCGTCGAGCTCGCCCCGTTCACGCTCGCGCCCACGATCAGCGACGTCTCGCCCGACCAGCGAACCGCGATCCGGCGGCTGGCGGCCGATCACGGCCTCCAGATCACGGGACTGCACTGGCTGCTGGCGCGGGTGCCCGGCGTCTACCTGACGAGCCCCGACGCGGCAATCCGCGAGAGCACCCGCGCCTATCTGTTAGAACTCGTGCGCGCCTGCGCCGACCTCGGCGGCAGCTTTCTGGTGTTCGGGTCGCCCCAACAGCGCAACGTGCTGCCCGACGTCGACCGAGCAGCCGCCTGGGACTGGAGCCGCGGGATCTTTCAGGCGGTGGGGCGGCTGGCCGGCGAGCGCGGCGTGACGTTCTGTCTGGAGCCGCTGGCGCCGACCGAGACCAACATCTTCAGCACCGCCGCCGAGGCGGCGCGTATGGTGGACGAAGTCGGCCAGCCCGCCTTCCGCCTCCTCCTCGACGTGAAGGCGATGTCCAGCGAAGCCATACCCATCCCCGAGATCATCGCCACGCAGCGCGACCGCCTCGCCTACTTCCACGCCAACGACGCCAATCGGCGCGAGCCCGGTTCCGGCGATGTCGACTTCGCGCCGATCTTCCGGGCGTTGCGGCAGGCCGGCTACGACGACTGGATGTCGATCGAAGTGTTCGACTACAAGCCGGACCCGGTGACGATCGCGACGAATGGCCTCGCCTATCTCAAACGGGTTGCTGCCGCCCAGCTCTGACCGGGCCGTCACGGCCGGTTACACTGATCGGCACAAGCGGGAGGTGGAGCCGACCATGAGCGAGCGAGCGGGTATCGCCACGATGTCGCCACCGACGGCGCCCTGGCCGCCGGACGACACCGAGGAGAGCGTCTTGGGCACCAACCTCCACCAGTGGACGATCGGCACGCTCAAGGCCGGGCTCAACGAGGCGGCGAGCGCCCTGGCCTTGCCCGGCGGGGACTGGCCCTGGCACGCCCTGATGCAGGCGACGATCACCGGCTGGCGGCATCCCGACGACCGGCGCTATACCACCCTGCCCGAGGTCTACGTCTACCGTCAGGTGATCGACCTGCGCCGTCCCTCCCTCTCCCTGGAGCGCGACGGCCCGCCGCTGCTGATCGTCGAGGTGCTGAGCCCGACGACTTACAAGGCCGATCTCGATCTTGAGCGGGGCAAAGGCTACAGCTACGCCCGGGGAGGGGTGCGTGAGTACCTGACATTGGATACCACCGGTGAGTTCGCCGACTATCGACCGGAACAAGGCCGCTCCTGGCGGCTGGAAGGCGGCGTCTATCGCCCCTGGCGGCCCGACGGGCCGGGCCGCTGGCGCAGCGAGCAACTGGGGGTCGTCATCGCGCTGGAAGGGGCGCTCGTCGCCGTCTACGGCCCGGACGGCCGCCGCCAGCTGCGCGAGGGCGAGATCAGCCCCGAACTCCACCGCCGGGATCAGGAACTCGCTCGCCAGCGAGTTGAGCTCGCCCGCCGAGAAGCCGATCTCGCCAGCGAGATCGCCCGCCGCGAGGCGGAGCGCGTCGCCCGCGAGCGCGCCGAAGCCGAGCTGGCGCGGTTGCGCGCCGAGGTGGAGCGCCTGCGCCGGGAGCGCGATGCCGAGCGGTGAGCGCGCCTATCGTCGCTCAGGGAGCAACGCGCTTCATCGCCAGCGCCTGCCGCGCCGCTTCGGCGATGGCGGGCGCGTCCATGTGGTACTTGCGGAGCAGTTCCATGTTGTGCCCGCTCTCGGCCAGGACATCGCGGATGCCGATGCGGCGTACCGGGACGGGACAGCGTTCGCCGACGACCTCCGCCACGGCGCCGCCGAGCCCGCCGTAGATCGAGTGGTTCTCGGCCGTGACGATCGCGCCGGTCTCGCGGGCGGCGCGCACCACGGCCTCCTCGTCCAGCGGCTTGATCGACGCCATGTTGACGACTCGGGCGTCGATGCCGTCACGGGCCAGCGAGTCCGCCGCTTCCAGCGACTGGCTAACCAACGGCCCACCGGCGATGATGGTGAGGTCGCCGCCGTCACGTACCTGGCAGGCCTTGCCCAGTCGGAAACGGTACCCGGGCGGTGAAACGTCCGGCCAGGCATCGCGCGTCAGGCGAAAGTAGACCGGGCCGTCATATTCCAGGATTGCCTCCAGGCAGGTGCGGAGTTCCACTTCATCGGCGGGGTCGACGACGACCATGCCGGGCGTCGCCCGCATAATGGCCGTGTCCTGCACCGCCTGATGGGTGGCGCCGGTATGCCCGGTGAGCAAGCCGGTGTAGGCGCCGATCAGCTTCACGTTGGCGCCGGCGTGGGCGACGGAGATGCTGACCTGATCCAAGGCCCGCTTGCTCAGGAAGACGGCGAAGCTGGAGACGACGGCGACCTTGCCGAGGCTGGCCAGCCCGGCGGCCACGCCGACCATGTTCTGCTCGGCGATGCCCACCTGGACGAAGCGCTCGGGGAAGGCGTCCCGGAACTCCGTGACGCGGGTGGAGGTGGCGAGGTCGCCGTCCAGCACGACGATGCGCGGATCGCGGCGGCCCAATTCGACCAGGGCGGACCCGAAGACATCGCGCAAGGCGGCCATCGGCGGCTAGGCCCCCAGCTCGGCCAGCGCCCGGGCCGTCAGTTCCGGCGTCAGCGGCTTG
The DNA here is from genome assembly GCA_025980355.1 of Chloroflexota bacterium. Taxonomy (GTDB): domain Bacteria; phylum Chloroflexota; class UBA4733; order UBA4733; family UBA4733; genus UBA4733. The sequence goes on from JAICXR010000074.1 coordinate 7,120, forward strand.
CTGTGCCACTCGAAGTTGTGCTCCATGAAGGAGACGCCTTTCCCTTTGACCGTGTGGGCGACGATGATCGTCGGCCTTCCCGATACCGAACGTGCCGCGTCGAGGGCCCGCACGACGGCCGCCATGTCGTGGCCGTCGACCTCCAACGTCTGCCAGCGGAAGGCGCGCCACTTGTCGATGACGGGTGCGATATCCATCTGCTGGGAGACATGCCCGCACTGCTGTACGTCGTTATAGTCGAGGACGACCGTCAGCGTGTCCAGCTGCCAGTTGCCGGCCGCCATCGCCGCCTCCCAGACCTGCCCCTCCTGGCTCTCGCCATCGCTGATCATGGCGTAGACGTGGAAGGGGCGGCGATCCATCTTCGCGCCCAGGGCCATGCCGACGGCGATGGAGATGCCCTGGCCCAGCGACCCGGTCGACGCTTCCACACCGGGGACCAGGTGGAGGTCGGGATGCAGTTGCAGCCGGCTGTCGAGCAAGCCGAAGGTGAGCAACTCGTCGGTCGGGAAAAAGCCGCGCTCCGCCAGCGTGGCGTAGAAGCCGGAGGCCGCGTGCCCCTTGGAGAGGACGAAGCGATCGCGATCCGGCCAGTCCGGCCGGGCCGGGTCGATCCGCAGCGCGTGGAAATACAGCGCGACAAAGAGGTCCGTTGCCGACAACGGGCCACCCTGGTGGCCGACACCGGCGTTGGCCGTCATTTCCACGATATGCCGGCGCACGGCTCGCGCCCGGTCTTCCAGCGCAGCGATGTCCGGCATCTGCGCGGTGACGGTCACTTCTGCCTACGCAGGGAGCGGGGTAGCAAATTGCTGCCTTCCGCGATGAAGAGGGAGATCGCGCTCACCAGGAAGCCGGCGAAGGCGAAGGCACCGGCAACGTTCCACAAGAGGTCGTCGTGGCTGCGACCGGCGTCGTCCATCACGCCGGCGCCAATGACAATCAGCACAATCCCGGCGATCAACAGAGCGCGGGCATACTTGTTGTCCATCGGCCTCCTCCGTCCTCCCTATATCAAGTAAATGGTGATAAGCAGTGCTCCCCAGACGGCGTCGACGAAGTGCCAATACATGGTAGCCGCTTCCACGCCGAAATGGTGCTCCGGCGTGAAGTGACCGCGGTACGACCGGATCAGGGTGACGAGCAGGAATATCAGCGCGACGCTGACGTGGGCGCCGTGGAAGCCGGTCGTGACGAAGAAGGAAGAACCGAAGACGCCGTCCGAGGGCGTGAATCCGACGTGGGTGTACTCCCAGGCCTGGCCGCAGAGGAACAGGAAGCCCAGCACCATCGCCATGATCGTGAGGCGCTGGTGGGCCTTGCGGTCGCCGCGCTTGATCGCCTGACTGGCCATGTGCTGCGGTACGCCGCTGGAGAAGAGGATCACCGTGTTGATGAGCGGCAAGGTTAGTTCCAGCCGGGGATGGGGCGGCGGCGGCCAGGCCGGCAGGCTGAAGCGCAAGAACAGGTAGCTGGAGATCAAGGTGGCGAAGAAGATCGCCTCCGACGCAATGAAGGTGGCCATCGCCCACCATTGCATGCTGCGGCCGCCGATCGACATCTCCGTCGAATGGGCGGTCGCGTGCGCTCCCATCGCTGCCATACCGTCTCCCAACTCGCTTTCGTGTGGCGCTAGGCCTCGCTGATCTGCACGCCCCAGGCGATGATGGACCAGCCCATCCCGATGGCGCCGATCACACTGATGACGATGGTGGCGATCCATTGCCAGGCGCCGACATCGGTGCTGCCGTAATGGGGGAAGAACAGAAACCCGAACATCACCACGAAGAGGAAGAACGATAGCGCAAAGGGCCAGACACTCGGCCCGGGCAGGTGGATGTGTTCTTCTTCTTCGGTCTCGACATCGGTCGTCACCCCGCCGTGATCGCTGCTCTCCATCGCTCTAATGCCCTCGTTTCCAGTCCGGATCATCCGGATGATCGAGATCCCACACCGGGCGCCGGCTACGGACGACCGGGATCTTCTTGAAGTTGTAGACGGGAGGCGGCGAAGAGGTGGCCCATTCCAGGGTGTAGGCCCCCCAAGGGTTGTCGCCCGCCTTTTCGCCCCGCATGAGGCTGTAGAAGAAGTTGTAGATGAACAAGGCAGTGGCGAAGAAGATGATAAAGGCGCCGATCGTCTCGATAGTGTTGGAGCCGGACCAGCCCTCTCCCGCCGGATAGGTGTAGACGCGGCGCGACATGCCCAGGATACCGACGATATGCATGGGGAAGAACGTGACGTTGAAGCCGATGAAGGTGAGCCAGAAGTGCCACTTGCCCATGCGCTCGTCGAGCAGCCGGCCGGAGATCTTGGGGAACCAGTAATAGGTGCCGGCGAAGACGCCGAAGGCCGTGCCGCCGAAGAGCACGTAGTGGAAGTGGGCCACGACGAAATAGCTGGAGTTCACCTGCCAGTCGATCGGCACGACGCCGAGCATCACGCCGGTCAGGCCGCCGATGGTGAACATCCCGACGAAGGCCACGGCATTGAGCAACGCCGTCGTGAAGATCAGGGTGCCGCCCCAGAGGGAGCCGATCCAGTTGAAGATCTTCAAGGCCGTCGGGATGGCGAAGATGACGGACATGAAATCGAATAAGCCATCCGCCACCAGCGGCAGGCCGGCGGCGAACATGTGATGGGCCCAGACGCCGAAGGAGAGGAAGCCGATGGCGACGGTGGACCAGGCCACGAAGGAGTAGCCGAAGAGCGGCTTGCGGGAGAAGACCGGGATGATCTCCGAAATCATCCCCATGGCGGGCAGGACGAGGATGTACACCTCCGGGTGGCCGAAGAACCAGAACTCGTGCTGCCAGAGGATCGGGTCGCCGCCGCCGGACACGACGTAGAAGCTGGTGCCGATGTGCCGGTCCAGGAAGATTTCGATGCTGGATGTCGTCAACGACGGCATGGCGCCCAGGATCAGCACCGCCATCACCAGCAGGGTCCAGCAGAAGATCGGCATCCGGTTGAAGCTCATGCCCGGCGCCCGCATCTTGACGATCGTCACGACCAGATTGACCGAACTGGTGATCGACCCGATGCCGAGGATGTTGATGCCGAGTGCCCAGAAATCCTCATTCAGGCCCGGTGTGAAGGCCAGTTCCGTCTGGTTGGCGTAGTTGTACCAGCCGGTATCCGGCGCCTGGCCGACCAGGAAACCGAGGTTGATGAAGATGCCGCCGAAGAGGAAGAACCAGTAGCCCAGGGCGTTGAGCTTGGGGAAGGCCATGTCGCGCGCCCCAATTTGCAGCGGCACGAAGTAGTTGCCGAAGCCGGCTAGGATCGGCATGACGACCAGGAAGATCATCGTCGTGCCGTGCATGGTGAACAACTGGTTGTAGAGCTCGGGGGAGAGGATCTGCAGGTTGGCCCGCGTCAACTGGATCCGCAGGAGCATCGCCTCCACGCCGCCGACCAGGAAGAAGAAGCCGGAGGTCAGCAGGTAGAGGATGCCGATCTTCTTGTGGTCGCTGGTCGTGATCCAGTCGACCAGGCCGGAATCCAGAAAGCGCCGCCGGGCGGGGGCGGCAACCGCCCCCGTATAGGTTGCCATCGTGTTCTTCCCTTTCTCGGCCGAGGCTACTTCAGGCTCTCCAGGTACGCCGTCAGATCCTGCACCTGCTGGGCATTCAAGGAGCCCTTGTGGAT
>JAICXR010000127.1 GCA_025980355.1 Chloroflexota bacterium
CTCATGCGCCTCGCGCTCGGTGCCTTGCCGCCGGCCGACGTGCTGAACCGCCTCGACCCGCCTCCCGACGACCGCACCCGCGCGCTGGTGGACGGGCTGTTCCCCCAGCGCCGACCGTACCTGCATCTGCCGGATCGGATTTGAGGGCTATCCCAGGTCCGCAAACTTCAGGCACACGGCGGAGGGCACCTGCGCCACGGCGCCGGTGGGCTCCGGCATGCCGGTCATTGGGTTCAGGCGGAAACTGACGATGGTATCGGTCGCCTGGTTGGCGGCGAGCAAATAGGTCCCCGTCGGGTCGATGCCGAAGTTGCGCGGCGTGCGCCCTTGCGTCGAAACGTGGCCGCGGGCCTCGATCCTGCCGCTAGCGGCGTCCACGGCGAAGACGGCGATACTGTCGTGGCCGCGGTTGGAGCCGTAGAGGAAGGCGCCGGACGGCGATAGGTGGACGTCGGCGGTGGAGTTATTCCCCGTGAAGCCTGCGGGCAGCGTGGAGAGGGACTGTATTTCCTCCAGGGTCCCGGCGGCGGCGTCGAAGCTGTAGACGCTCATCGTGGAGTCGATCTCGTTGATCACATAGACGAAGCGACCGTTGGGGTGGTAGGCGAGGTGGCGCGGCCCGGCCCCGGCCCGTGCCTGCGACCAGGGACGGTCGTGCGGTTGCAGCTTGCCGGCCGCCAGATCCATCCGGTAGACCAGCACCTGGTCCATGCCGAGGTCCGCCACCAGGGCGAAGCGGTTCGCCGGATCGGGGTTGATGGAATGGGCGTGCGCCGACTGCTGGCGCTGCGGGTGGGCGCTTGCCCCGCGATGTTGCACGAAGTCGCTCGCCGGAGCAAGGGAGCCATCCGCCTGGATCGGCAGCATGGCCACGCTGCCGCTGCCGTAGTTGGCGACCAGGGCGTACTTGCCGGTGGCCTCCACACTGACGTGGCACGGGCCGGCGCCGCCGGACGACTGCGCATTCAGGGCCATCAGGGCGCCGCTGGCCTGGTCGACCCGGAAGGCGCTCACGCCCCCGCCGGCGTGCCCCTCCGCATCCTGAATCTCGCTGACGGCGTAGAGGTGGCGTTGGGACGGGTCCAGGGCCAGAAACGACGGGTTGACCGGACCCCGGACGGTGTGGCGATGGCGAAGTGCGCCGGTGCCCTGGTCGAGGTCGTAGACGTAGATGCCCTCCGCCTTGCCGTTGCCCTTGGTGTAGGTGCCGATATAGACGAGCATTTACCGCCGCTCCAATCGCTTCAGCTCGGTTTCATGGTCGCGCATGAAGGCGCGCAGGGCGTCGGCGCTGTCCAGGAGCGTATTCCATTGCTCAATATAGAGCGTCACCGGGAAGCGCCCCAGACCGTAGACGGAGATGCCGCCTTTTTCCGAGACCTTGAAGCTGAGATTGCGCTGTCCCGCGTTTTTGAGCGCCGCGTTCTCGGCGCGCAGTCGCTCCAACTCCTGCTGTAGTTCGTCAGTTGCCATCGTCTGTCCTTCCCGCTGTACCAATCCCCGCTAGCTTACCGCACCGCCGGCCCGACTCAGGGCGTGCGCTCCGCCATTGCCTCCGCCCGACGGGGATCCGTCTGCTGGCGCGCAACGTGTTCATCGGGATGCTGAAACAGCCGCTTGCGCTTGACCAGGTAGACGGCGATCGCGACGTTGATGATGAAGATCGCCAGCTTGGAGATGGTGACGAGCCGGACGATCTCCAACCCTTCGTAGGGCAGGAAGAACACGGTGGCGAGCAGGACCAGATATTCCGCCCAGCGGCGCCGGTTCAGCAGGCCGAAGACCTCCGTCGACTCCAACACGGCGTAGAGGAGCGAGAGCACGCCAAGGGCGGTCGTGGCGCCCCGGCCGAGCACGCCGAGCTTGAGCAGGCCTTCGCGAAGAAAGTGGTTGTCGGAACGCATGCCGGTCAGCATCACGACCGTGCGCACGCGCTGTCCGAAATCGTGATTGACGATGATCCCGAGGAGCAGCAGGGCGACCGAGAGCAACACCAGGGCCGAGATGGCCTTGTAGGCGATGATCAGGCGGACGACGCCGTCCGGCGGCTCCGTCCGGAGCCGCAGGTCGGCCCCCAAGGATTCGAAGAACCCGTGCTTGCTCATCGCTCCGCTTCCGGCTGCTCGCGATAGCGGTTGGTGATCGGCAGGCGGCGATCACGCCCGAAGGCCCGGGGCGTAATCTTGATGCCGGGCGGCGCCTGGCGCCGCTTGTACTCGGCGCGGTCCACCAGTTGCAGCACCTTCTGCACGGTCTCCGGCGCGTGGCCCGCCGCTACCAGGTGGCCAAAATCCCAGTCCTTTTCGACATAGCTTTCCAGGATACTGTCCAACTCGTCATAGGGCGGTAGGCTATCCTGATCCTTCTGGCCCGGGCGCAGCTCGGCGGAGGGCGCCTTCTCCAGCACGCGCGGCGGGATCACCGGCGACTGGTCGAGGGTGTTGCGGTAGCGCGCCAGCCGGTAGACCAGCGTCTTCGGCACATCTTTCAGCACGGCGAAGCCGCCGGCCATGTCGCCGTAGAGCGTCGCGTACCCGGTGGCCATTTCGCTCTTGTTGCCGGCGGTGAGGGCGATCCAGTTGAACTTGTTCGTGAGCGCCATCCAGAGAGAGCCGCGGATGCGGGCCTGGACGTTCTCCTCCGCCACGTTGGGCTGGGTGCCGGCAAAACTCGGCTCCAACGCCTCGAGGAAGGCTTCAAAGACCGGCTCGATGGCGATGACCCGGAACTCCAGCCCTAAGGCGCTCGCCAGTTGGCGGGCATCCTCCTCGCTGCTGCTGGCGTTGTACCGGCTGGGCATCGCCACGCCGTGGACGCGCTGCTTGCCCAGGGCGTCTACGGCGATGACCGCGACCAGGCTGGAGTCGATCCCGCCGGAGAGGCCGATCACGACCTCGCCGATGCCGTTCTTGCGGACGTAGTCCCGCACGCCGAGCACCAGGGCGGCGTAAACTTCCTCTTCCAGGTCGACATCGTCCCGGCGCCCTTGTTGCTGATTGCGGGCGGCGGTGGCCCGTTCCACTGCCAGTTCCCACACGCCGTGTCGCGGTTGCGCGTCGTCCAGCGCGACGTGCTCCTCCCGGAGCGGCAGGAGCGGCACATTTCCGGTGTGGTGGCAAAGGGCCGCCGCAATATCCACGCGTTCCACCGTCGGCGTCTCGTCGCCAATATGGCCAAGGTGGGTCACCGCCGGGCGCGTCACCAGGTCGACATCCAGTTTGCGCGGGCGCGGCTCGTGCAGTCGCGCTTCCAACACCGCGTCCAGGTCCAGGTCGTAGACCAGCAGGTCCTCGGCGAACATCCGGCCGCCGGCGACGACGCGCCCCGATGGGTCGAGAATAAGGCTCTGCCCGTCGAAGACCAGCTCGTCCTGGCCGCCGACCATGTTGACGTAGGCCAGCCAGACCGCGCAGTCGGCCGCCCGGGTGGCCAGCATGCGCTCCCGATGTAGGCCCTTGCGGGCGTGATAGGGCGAAGCCGACAGGTTCACCACCAGCTCGGCGCCGGCGGCCGCCTGCCATTGGGCGGGACCGCCGGGGTACCAGATGTCTTCGCAGATCGTGATGCCGAGCCGCACGTCTTCGAAGGCGAAGAGCGGGCAATCAGTGCCGGCGCGGAAGTAGCGGTCCTCGTCGAAGACGCCGTAATTGGGCAGGTAGCGCTTGTGGTACACGGCGGCGACGTGGCCGTTGCCGACCAGGGCGGCGGCGTTGTAGAGATCCTCCTGCAAATCGACGAAACCGATGACAGCCCAGAGGCCGTTGATCTCGGTTGCCAACTGCTCCAGGGCGCGGCGGTTGGCGCGGGCAAAGCTGGCCTTGAGGAGCAGGTCCTCGGGCGGATAGCCGGTCAATGCCAGCTCGGGTACGACCAGCAGGTCGACGCCCTGATCGCGCGCCTTGGCCGCGGCGGAGCCGATACAACGCCGGTTGCCGTTCAGGTCACCGACCGTCGGATTGAGCTGAGCAAGGCCGATCCGTAAAGCGCGCATCGTTTCCTTCGCCGAGATGGCATACTAGCGGCACGTTGCCGCGGCGATGGCGGAGCCACGATGGAGTCCGCCTGGCCCGGACGTGCCGGCTGCGGGTCTCACCGTCGCTTGACGATAGGTATGGTACATCGTACCGGACCGCACGGGTATGAACGGATGACCATCGACCATGACCATTCGCGTGCCGGCCACGGCCACGTTCGCGGCCTGTCTGCTTCTCGGCGCCGTGACGAGCCTCTCTGCCCTCGCTGCACCGGAGCAGCAGCTCGCAACCCGCCTCCCGTTGACATTGATCGTCGCCTGCTTTGTTCCCGGCTACCTGCTCCTGTGCGGTCTCTTCCCGAACGAGGAGGACATGGGGCATCTGCTCCGTGTCGGCCTCTCCCTCGCCTGCAGCTTCCCGCTCATCATCTTCTTCGCGCTCGTCCTGAGCATTACGCCGTTTGACCGCTCGGCGGCAGCGCAAGTCCTGGCGATGGACGGGCTGCTACTTGCGTTGGCCGGGGCGGCAACATGGCGCCAATGGCGCGAACCGGCCGCGCAACGGCTCGCCTATCTGCTGGGGACCGGCGATAGCTCGCTGCTCCGCGACCCTTTTGTTCTGTTCTCTCTCGCGTTGGCGGCCGTGCTGACCGTTGCGGCGATCACGAGCGTCACCGGCGCGACCCGAGAGCTTGCCACGGCGCTCTCCGTTCCAAACGACGGTACGGCAACCAACCCGATCCAGGCGAATTCGATCAGCGTTCGGGTGGAGAGTCACGAACTAACGCCGACAGCCTTCCAAATCGTCGTGTCCTGGCAGGGGCAGGTCCTCGGTCGGTCGACGCCGTTCGTCCTTGAACCCGGTCAGATGGCCATCCAACACGTGGACACGACACCACCACCCGGTCAGGGCCAGACATCCGTCGACATTCTGCTATTCAAGCAGGGCGACGGCGTGCCGTACAGGCAGCTACACGTGTGGATGCGCACGATACCGTTCCGCCCCGCCTCGTAGCGCAGCGCGCGGGTGATCGGAACAACAGTTGGTGGGTGCCGCAGACCGAAGTCTCTACCCGGTTGTTCCGGTCACTCCTTCGTGGTCCGCCGCGCCCGTCGCTTCGCTTCCAGGAGGCGGGAGCGCGTGCTGCCGCTTGCTTCCGCGGCCGGCGGCGTCGCCACTGGCGCCTCGCTGGCGGTGGGGACACGGGGACGTACCATCGTCGCCGCGCCGGCATTTCGGGCGGCCGCCTGGCTGCGCTGCTGCTGCAAACGGGCGGCCACGCTGCTGAGCGACCCTTCCGGCACGGGAGCCTGCGGGCGGCGCAGCCGGCCGGAGAGCACTTGCTCCGCCGCGTGCGGCGCCTTGTGCTGGGCGCGCGTCTCCAGGATGCGTTGGCGGAGACCCGCCAGGCGGCCGTCCCCTTCCAGCGCGTGCACCCGACGCCCCGCGCGGGACCAGAGCCGGCGCAACTCGCGGGTCGACAGGCGCAGCCGGCGCACGGCGACGTCCGCCAGGAACAGCAGGAGGGCCGCGAGCAGCAGCCAGGGCCACAAGAGCACCTGGCCGCTCGACCCGGCCAGGTCGTGCTGGAAGGCCTGGTCGGCGGAGGTCAGCACGCGGCCGAGCGTCATCTGGGGCAACTTCTGCAAGAGCGCCATGTTGGTGCCGTTGTCGCGGTACTCCGGCGAATAGTCGACGGCGTAGCCCGTCGGCTGCAACGCGACGACGTTGCCCTTGCTGTCCGTCTGCACGATTTGCAGGAGATAGGTGCCCTGATCCGGCGTCGGAAAGTCGCCTTCGTAGCGGCCCGGCGCCGTCTGCTCCAGGGGCACGGTGCTCTGCGTCGTGTTGGGATTGACCACCGTCGCCTGCGTGTTCAGGAAGTTGCGATAGCTCTGGTCGGCGGCGACCGCATCGACGGTGACGTGCGCTCCCGGGGCGTCGGGCGTGACGCTGACCTGTAGGTTCTGGTCGACATTGCTGGGCAGGCTTTCCCGCACCACCTGCGACCAGAAGGTGGCGAACTGCGACCAGTCCACCCAGTTGCCCGCCCAACGCGCCCCGGCGTCGGAGGTCCAGGACAGCACGTGGCCGAGTCCGTACTGCCACTGCGCCAGGAGCGGGTCCTGCTGATTCGACTCCAGAATCAGTTGGGCCGTCGGCTTCGCCGTGGTGGCGACGTAACCGAGAAGCGGCGGCAGCGTGGCCGGATCGATCCCCTTCAGGACCGGACTGGACGCGGCGACCACCGGCTTGAACGCCTCCTCCACGATCGCCGGGCGGGCGACCAACTGCGTCTCCTTGACCAGCAGCTCGGGGATGTCGAACGGGTCGTTGCCGTCGTAGTAGCGCCCTTTCCCGTCGGTGGCGATCTCCTGCAATACCGCAAGGTCGCTGGGCTGGACATTGGTGCCGACGACCGACGTGGTGATGCCGGCGGCGGCGATGCTCTGCATCAAGGGCCGGTAGCTATCGGCGGCGTCGCCGTCGCCCATAAGGATGATGTGCTTGGTTTTAGCGGGGCTGCCGAGCAGCGCCTGCCAGGCGGCATTGAGCGCCGGCGCGTAGCTGGACGGGTCGCTCGGCTGCATGGCGTCGATCTTCGCGTCGATGCCGGCCTTGTCGGTCACGTTCTGCATGGGAACCGCCCAGCCGCCGCCGGTGTCGTTCACGGCTACCTGGTCGTTGGAGGAAAGGTTGCCGATGGCCGATTTGGCCGCCTCCTTGGAGATGTCGATGCCGAGGCTGTTCTCCAGACTCTCGATGATGAAGACTACCGCCGTGCTGGGCAGGTTCTGGCGCGGCTTGACCTGCGACGAGAGCGGCAGCATGGCGTCCAGCGGCGTGCCGTCGTACTGCCCGCTGGCGTAGCTCTTGTCGCCGCCGATCGTCACCAGGCCCCCACCCAAATTCTGCACATAGAGTTGCAAGGTTTGCATCAGCGATACCGGCAGGTCGGTGGCCGGGACGTTGACGAGGGTGACGCTATCGTAGCTGCGCAGTTGGGCCAGGTCGGCGGGGATGCCCGTCGGCGCGGTGACGTCGACCTGCATCCCGACGGAGGTCAGCGCCTTGTCCAGGTCGGCGCCGACGCCGGGCTGGCCTTCCACGAGGAGCACGCGCGGCTCACCGCTGACGTAGCCGAAGGTCGATGCTTGCTTGTTCTCCGGGGTGGCGTCGGCAGTGGTCTCCAGGTGGACCGAGAAGGTGTGGAAGCCCTGGACCGCCGGCGCGTGCGGGAAGTCGAAGGCGTTCGCTCCGGGATGCAAGGTGATCGTCTGCTGGCTGGTCAGCGCCCCGTCGGTGAACAGGTACAGCGTCCCCTGCCCAGCGACCGTCGACTGCACGTTACCAGTGATGTCAAAGCGTTCGTCCTTGCGGAGGGTATTGGGAACCGTCACCCGCTCCACGTAGACGTTCGCGTGCGGCGCGCGCTGCACCGGCATCACCGATATTTGCACGCCGGAGAGCGCCGCGATGCGCGCCTCATCGACCGCCGATCCGGCGTTCTCATTCCCGTCGGAGAGCAGGATCAGGCGCTTGCCGCCCTGCCCCGCCAGCATCGCCATACCCAGGCGGATGGCGCCGCCGATGTCGGTATTGCTGCGCACCGGAGCGGAGGCCAGGTCGGGCAACTGGTCGGAGTGGCTCAGCGCGTCCTCGACGAGCGCGTCCTTGCCGAAGACGACGACGCCGGCACGGTCTTTCGGGCCGAGGTGGGTCAGCGCCTGACGGATCCAGGCGGCCGCCTGGTCTTCGCCGGAACTGCCGACGCTGTCCGAGGCGTCGACGAGGAAGACGACGTTCAGCGCCTTCTCCGGCACCGCGATCCGGGGCTGGGCGAGCGCCAGCGTCACCAGCGCCAGCAGGGCGAGCCGTAAGCCCAGCGACAGGCGACGCCGCGCGGGCGGCAGGAAGATGCGGCTGTAGCGGCTGAGCAGGACGCTCGCCGCCGCCAACACGACGAAGAGCAGGAACGCTTGGGGGAAGGCGAACTGGACCTGCATCATGCCCTCCGGTGGTACCACCACCACTCCCCGAGCAGGAGTAGTGCGCCGGCCAGGGCCAGGAAGGGCCAGAGTTCGTAGGGCGAGACGGCCGCCTTGCCGCCGGTCGGCGCCGCCGATCCCCGGCTGTTGATGGCCGGGGGCGGGATGGCCTTAATGTTCGACTCCGCGGCGCTCAGCAAGTTGACGGCGTAGGACTGCTGGGACAGCACCTTGCTGCCGCTGCGTTGGCTCACTCCGTACAGCCCGGCGACATCCAGGTCGTCGTAGGCGACGCTCGCCGC
>JAICXR010000416.1 GCA_025980355.1 Chloroflexota bacterium
AGCCGGTGCTTGTCGATTTCTGGGCCGCCTGGTGCGGGCCGTGCCGGATGGTCGGCCCGATCGTCGAGCAGCTGGCGAAGGACTATCAGGAGCAGTTGGCGGTCTACAAGTTGGACGTCGACAACAACCAGAATACCGCGGTCCAGTATCAGGTGCAGAGTATCCCGACCCTGATCCTGTTCAAGGACGGGAAGCCGGCCCAGCGCATCGTCGGCTACATGCCGAAGGAGCGCCTGCTGGCCCAGCTGAAGCCGCATCTGGACTTCGTGAGCTGATGGCGGGCGGGCCACCGACCGCGGTCGGTGGCCCGCTTGACCGAGAATTGTCCCGAATTTGGTTCGCCTCGCGCCGGGTGCTAGAATAGCGTTCGGACGCCGCGCCGACCTGACGGCGCCAGCACGAGAATCATCCCAATGTAGGAGGCAATGCTCACGAATGGTGCGCAGAATTACCTGCCCGCAGTGCGGGCAAGACACATCCGTCGCCGACCCGAAGGCGGCGCTCGTCTGCGCGACGTGCGACCACCCAATGACGAAGTGGCTGCGTTTCAACGTGCTCCTGGACCAGTGGTACGAAGCGAAGAAGTGGCGTAAAGACATCGTCCGGCCGGACGCCATGTATGTGCTCGAGATGCTCTGGACGGCGAACGGCATGGGCAAGCAGATCTACGAAGCGACGTCGCCCAAGGACACCCCCTATTCGATCTTCGTCTACACGGTGACGCGCGCGATCGCCCGGGGCATCGACGAAGGCTGGGTGGAGATCATCGAGCCGGCCTATCCGCTGGCGAACGACCCGGTCTACCGGCTCAAGTTCACCGACCCCGACCGTCTGCCGGACGAGATCAGCAAGCTCTACCCCGATGTCAACATGGACGAAGAGATAGTGGCGCCGGCCGGCGCGCTGGCCGGGGCGGAGTAACCGGCTTTAAACGACGAGGACCCGGGCCTCTCGGCCCGGGTCCCGTTCTGGTTTGCCAGAGATTCGCCTCCACGGCTATGCGAGTCTATTACTCTGCGACCCAGCCATTGTGGCCTTAGAGCGGTCGCGATTTTCTCGAACCCGAGGCGCTACCTGGCGCGGCATAGGGCCCTCCGCCACCGCTAATGGACGGGGGCCTCAGCAGTCCACCTGCCAGACTCCAAGTGTGGCCTGCGGTTCTTTCCGTTGGGTCACGAACCACACCTCCTCACTCGCTGCGGGTGTGCTACCGACTCAGGAACCGTCGGCACATGGGCACGATACCATGCCCATGGTATAGTCGTCAATCGCTTCGACCGCCGGTTGGCGGCGGCGTGACCCGGGCGAACCCCGTCCGACGCACCAGGCGCGGCCGGCGGCGCCCCTATTGGGGAGCACATGACTATGGGCAAGATAATCCAATGGGTTCTGATGGCGGTCGGCGCGGGCACCCTGCTCAGCGTCGGCGCTGCGGTCGGCTATCTGGTCGTCGATGACTTTATGGTCCGCCGCCGCCAGAAGGAGCTGGAGGCCAGCGAACAGGCGGGCACCGAACCAGTCGCGGCGCCGGCGAGCTAAGCGCGGCGGCGCGCGAGGCAGCGCCTCGCCCGCCGTCTCCGTTCCCTGCCCGGTTCGCCCGTAGAGGAACCCCTGCCGTGCATGTGCTCAGCACTTCCATGCTAGTCCCCCCGACCAACGCCGAAGCGCTCGCGCCGTTGCGGGCGCTGGGCGCCACGTTCGCCTATTCGCCGTACCCCGGACGTCGGCCGCCGGGCGAACTGGCGACCTTGCTGTACGACGCCGACGTCATGCTGGCCAGTAATGACCCCATGACGGCGGCGGTGCTGGAGCAGGCGCCACGCCTCAAGCTGATCGCCCGGGTCGGCGTCGGCTACGACACGGTGGATGTCGAGGCGGCTCGGCGGCGCGGTATCGCCGTCACGGTGACGCCGGGCGCCAACGAGCACGCGGTCGCCGATTATACGCTCGCCAGCATGCTGGCGTTGCTGCGCAACGTCGTTCACAACCACATCACCACCGCCGCCAATCAATGGGATCGGCGCGCCGGCGTCGACCTCAGCGGCAAGACCGTCGGCATCGTCGGCTTGGGGCGCATCGGCAAGCTGGTCGCCCGGCGGCTCGCCGGCTTCGACGTCCGGCTGCTCGCCACCGATCCGTACCCGGACGCCGCATTCGCGAGTGAATACGGCATCCGGTACATGCCGTTGGACGACCTCCTGGCGGCCGCCGATATCGTCACCTTCCACGTGCTCCTCACGCCGGAGACCCGGCACCTGCTTAATGCGCGGCGCCTGGCTCTCCTGAAGCCCACGGCCTTCGTCGTCAACACCTGCCGGGGCCCGGTGATCGACGAACGGGCATTGGATGCCGCTCTGCGGGCAGGTCGGATCGCCGGGGCCGCCCTCGACGTGTTCGAGGAGGAGCCGCCGATCGGCAGCCCGATCCTCACGGCGCCGAACGTCCTCCTGTCCCCGCATATCGCCGGCATTAGCCGGGAGGCGGCTCAGCGCATGGCGGAGATGGCCGTCGCCGAGGCGGTACGCGCGCTGCAAGGGTTGCCGCCGCTGCACCCGGTCGAGCCCGTCCCGTCACCGGCGCCGGAGCACGCCGCCCGCTAACGCGGCCAAAAGTCACACCGGCGTTCACCGTTTTTCCCAAAGGACGCGCAACATCTGTCATGCGAGGGCCGCATCGGGTATAGTGTAGGTTGAAGTGGGTCGTCGAATGATGGACACCCCCTTCGTGCTCCCCCCGGTATCCGGTATCCGGACGGTGTGGTGTTCGAGCACACACGGCAGTATGTAGACCCCGCGTCGTCACCCGTTCGGGCGAGGCGAGGGAGATTGCCGAACGAGGTTGCCGCCATTGAGGCCGCGCATTTGGCCACGCATGCACCGACGATGCCAGCCCAGCCCGACCTAGGGCACGGTCGCCGGACTCCGCAGACGGCGCGAGGCCCGGCAGACCCGCCCCAGCGTCCGTCGCTACTTCCCGTCGCGATCCGCTCCGAAGCACCGGAAGGGCCAATCGATCGTCACCACCCAGTAGTTTGAGAAGGCACAGACACATGCAACAAGACGAACCCATGGCCGCCAATGACCTCGTTCCGGTAGGCGACGAGGGGGCCGTCGCCGTGAGCGAAGCGCCGCCACGGCGCCGAGTACGGCGGCGAGCAGCGCCCCTCACGGCAACAATCCCCTCGGATTCGCCTCCGGATAGGGAAGCAGCACTCGCGGCTGCCGCTTCCCCGCCGGTGATGCCCCCGAGCCCGGAGCAGGTAGCCGCAGCGGCCCTGGAGATTCCCGTGCGGGAACCCTTACGTCAGCAGCCCCTGGTTCCCGACGCCGTCCAAGACGCCG
>JAICXR010000104.1 GCA_025980355.1 Chloroflexota bacterium
GCCTTCGCCGCCAATGTGGAACGGGAGTACGAGCGCAACAACGAGCGCTATCTGCTCTTGCGCTGGGCGCAGCAAGCGTTCGACAACTTTCGCGTCGTGCCACCCGGCACCGGCATCGTGCATCAGGTCAACCTGGAATACCTGGCTAGCGTCGTACAACGCCGGCAGGTCGACGGGCAGACGGCCGCCTTCCCGGACACCCTGGTCGGCACCGATTCCCATACCACCATGATCAACGCCCTGGGCGTGCTAGGCTGGGGCGTCGGCGGGATCGAAGCGGAGGCGGTGCTCCTCGGGCAGCCGCTCTTCCAGCTCACGCCGGTCGTCGTCGGCTTCCGCATGTTCGGGGAGATGCGCGAGGGGACGACGGCGACCGACCTGGTCCTCACCGTGACGCAGCAGTTGCGCAAGCATGGCGTCGTCGACAAGTTCGTGGAATTCTACGGTCCCGGCCTGAGCAGCCTGACGTTGCCGGACCGGGCGACGCTCGCCAACATGGCGCCGGAATACGGCGCGACGGCCGGCCTCTTCCCGGTGGATGACGAGACGCTGCACTATCTGCGCCTGACCGGGCGCTCGGACGAATTGGTCGACCTCGTCGAGCGGTACAACAAGGAGCAAGGTCTCTTCCGCACCGACGCCACGCCAGCGCCGCAGTACAGCGAGGCGCTGGAGTTGGACCTGGCCACGGTGGAGCCGAGCCTCGCCGGGCCGCGCAATCCACAGGAGCGCGTGGCGCTCGCCGACGTCGGTCGCAGCTTCCGTCGCGCCTTTCCGAAGGTGTTTGCCGCCGCGGAAGCTGGGAGCGCCGCTGGCCAGGCGCCAGCATCCGCGTCCACGGCGATTGAACCGCACGTCCACGAAGTGCCCGTCCGGTTCAACGGCACGACCACATCGCTCCATGACGGCTCGGTGGCCATCGCGGCGATCACCAGTTGCACCAACACGTCCAACCCGGTGGTGATGGTGGGCGCCGGTATCCTGGCCAAGAAGGCGGTGGAACGCGGCCTCGATGTCAAGCCCTACGTCAAGACCAGCCTGGCCCCGGGCTCGCGGGCGGTGACCGACTACCTCTCCAACGCCGGCCTGCTGCCCTTCTTGGAAGCCTTGCGCTTCCACCTCGTCGGCTACGGCTGCACCACCTGCATCGGCAACAGCGGCCTGGTCCTGGAGCCCGTCGGCGCCGCGGTGCAAGAGCACGACCTGATCGCCACCGCCGTCTTGAGCGGCAACCGCAACTTTGAGGGCCGCATCAACTCGATGGTGCGGGCCCAATATCTGGCGTCGCCGCCGCTGGTCGTCGCCTACGCGCTAGCCGGCACCGTCGACATCGACCTGGACCGCGAGCCGTTGGGCCAGGACCCGAACGGCGAGCCGGTCTACCTGCGGGACATATGGCCCAGCCGGCAGGAGGTCCTCGACGCGATCAGCCAGGCCGTCACGCCGAAGGTGTTCGCCGAGAACTACGCCCACGTCTTCGAGGGCGACGAACGCTGGCGACTGCTGCCGGTGCCGGCGGGGAACAGCTACGCCTGGGACGCCGATTCGACCTACGTCCAGGAGCCGCCGTTCTTCGCCGATCTCGCTGTCGAACCGGCGCCGGTGCCGGACATCCGCGGGGCACGCGCCCTCGGCGTATTCGGCAACTCCGTGTCGACCGACCACATCTCCCCCGCCGGTTCCATCGCCAAGGACAGCCCGGCGGGGACCTTCCTGCTGGAGCACGGCGTGCGGCAGCGGGAGTTCAACACCTACGGCTCGCGGCGGGGCAACCACGAGGTCATGGTGCGGGGCACCTTCGCCAACATTCGCCTGCGGAACCGCCTGGCCGGGGACAAGGAAGGCAACTGGACGAAGTACATGCCGACCGGCGAGATCGTGCCGATCTACGACGCTGCGATGCGCTACCAGCAAACGGGTACACCGCTCGTGATCCTGGCCGGCCGGGACTACGGGATGGGCAGTTCGCGCGACTGGGCCGCGAAGGGCACGCTCCTGCTGGGCGTCAAGGCGGTGATCGCCGAAAGCTACGAGCGCATCCATCGCAGCAACCTCGTCGGGATGGGAGTGCTGCCGCTGCAGTTCCTCCCCGGCCAATCGGCCGAGTCGCTCGGCCTCACCGGCGAGGAATATTTCGCCCTCGGCGGCCTGAACGCGCTCTCGCCCCGGCAGCACCTCGCCGTCCACGCCCGGACCGACGACGGACGGGAGCGTTCCTTCGAGGTGCTCGTCCGCATCGACAGCCCGATCGACCTGGCCTACTATCGCCACGGCGGCATCCTGCCGATGGTCCTGCGCCAGTTGGTGAAGTGAGACACGGTTGCGACGGCGGGCCGGGGACAGCAGCCCCGGCCCGCCGCCTCAGCGCACGATGAAGTTGATCAGGCGGCCGCCGGCGTAGAACACCTTGACGATCTGCTTGTTGTGCAGCGCCTCCGCCACCTTCGGAAGCCGCTCGGCGGCGCTGCGGACCGCCTCGTCGGTCGCGTCGGCGGGCACCTCCAGGCGGTCGCGCAGCTTGGAGTTGATCTGCACGGCGATGGTCACCATCTGATCGGTCACCAGCGCCGGGTCGTAGAGCGGCCAGGGCTGCTGGTGGACGCTGCCATTGCCACCGCGACGGTGCCAGAGCTCCTCCGCCTGGAACACCGCCATCGGCGCCAGCATCAGGACCAGCGCGTCGGTGGCGGCGCGCCACAGGCCGGCGCCGATGCTGGCGGAACGCACCGCGTCGGCGAGGTCATTGACCAGGATCATCAAGCCGCTGACGGCGGTGTTGAAGCGCATCTCGGCGAGATCGTCCCCGACCTTCTTGATCGTCTTGTGCAACAGGCGTTGTGCGTGGTCATCCGCGTCGGCATTAACCGATTCGTAAGCCATGGTACAGAGATCCCAGACCTTGTTCAGGAAGCGATCGATGCCATTGATGCCCTTCTCGTCCCAGATCAGGTTCTGCTCGAATGGGCCGATGAACAGCTCGTACAGGCGTAAGGCGTCCGCCCCGTGCGCCTCCACCACGCTATCCGGCGTGATGACGTTGCCCCGACTCTTGGACATGCGCTTGCCGACGTTGCCCTCCTTGTCCGGCAAGGGGGAATGGACGACGCCCTGCGGCCGGTAGCGTGCGAACGGCTCCGTGAACGGCACGAGGCCGGCGTCGTACATGACCTTCGTCCAGAAGCGCGCGTAGAGCAGGTGCATCACCGCATGCTCCAACCCGCCGACGTAGAGGTCGACCGGCATCCAGTAGTTGACGGCGGCCGGATCGAAGGGACGTTCGGTGTCGCGGGGCGAGCAGAAGCGGAGGAAGTACCAGGAGGAGCAGGCGAAGCCGCCCATGGTGTCCGTTTCCCGCCGGGCCGGCCCGCCGCACTGCGGGCAGGTCGTCTCCACCCAATCGGTGGCCGACTCCAGAGGCGAGCGGCCGGTGCCCGTTGGTTGCCAGTCGACGATGTCGGGCAGCCGGACGGGCAACTCGCTCTCCGGCACCGGGACGGCGCCATGTGCGGGGCAATGCACGATCGGGATTGGCGCTCCCCAGTAGCGTTGCCGGCTGATCAGCCAGTCGCGCAGCTTGTAGTTGACCTGGAACTCCGCCAGCCCGCGCCCTTCCAGCGCGCGCGTGATCTCCCGCCGCGCGTCGACGGATGGCATGCCGTTAAAGGTACCCGAGTGCACCAGGCGGCCGTCGCCGGTGTAGGCGGTGTCCAGGTCCTCGCCGGACGTCTGGTCGCCGGAAGCAATGACGACCCTGATCGGCAGGTCATAGCTGCGGGCGAAGTCGAAGTCGCGGGCGTCGTGGGCCGGTACGGCCATGATCATGCCGGTGCCATAGCTCGGCAGGACATAGTCGGCGATCCAGATCGGGATGCGCTCGTCGTTGACCGGGTTGACCGCAAAGGCGCCGACGGGCACGCCGGTGCGCGTGCGGGTCGTGGAGGTGCGTTCGATCTCGGTCGTGCGGCGGGCCATCCCGACGTACTCCTCGACCGCCGCCCGCTGCTCCGGCGACGTCAGTTGGGCCACCAGCGGGTGTTCGGGCGCCATCACGAAGAACGTCGCCCCGAACAGCGTATCCGGGCGCGTCGTGAAGACCGGCAGCTCCGTCCCGTCCTCGGCGTGGAAGCGCACCAGCGCCCCCTCGCTGCGCCCGATCCAGTTCTCCTGCATCGTCTTGACGCTCTCCGGCCAGTCGATCCCCTTCAGGTCGTCTAGCAACCGATCGGCGTAGGCGGTGATCCGGAAGTACCACTGCTCCATCTCGCGCCGTTCGACCGGCGTGTCGCAGCGCCAGCAGAGGCCGCCGTGCACCTCCTCGTTGGCCAGCGTCGTCTGGCAGGAGGGGCACCACCAGACCGGGGCGTTGGCCCGGTAGGCCAGGCCGCGCCGGAAGAGCAGCAGGAAGAACCACTGTGTCCAGTGGTAGTAGGCCGGCGAGCTGGAGTCGATCTCCCGTTGCCAGTCGTAGCTGTTGCCGACCAGGCGCAGTTGGCGCTTATAGTTGGCGGTATTGCGGGCCGTCGTCTCGCGCGGATGCCGGCCGCGCCGAATCGCCTCATTCTCCGCCGGCTGGCCGAAGGAGTCCCAGCCCATCGGGTGCAACACGTTGTAGCCGCGCATGCGCATGGAGCGGCTGACGACGTCCGTCGGGATGTAGTTGTGGCCGTGCCCGACGGAAAGCCCGTCGCCCGACGGGTAGGGGAACATGTCCAGGCAATAGAACTTCGGCAGGTCCCAGAGCTCGCGCACCCGATCCAGCTCCATCTGGTCCCAGACCGGCTGCCAGCGGGCCTCCAGCGCTTTCGGGTCGTAGCGGTCGGATTCAGGGTCTTTTATCGCCCGGTTGGCGATCGGTTCCGACACGGCCATGGGTCCACCCCCTCCGAGACGCGGCAAGCATGTCAGGTATCCAGGCATGTCGCCATTCTGCCGCCGGGCGCATGTCTGAAATGGAATCCAAGTGTACCCAACGCGGCCGCGCCGGAGGCGCAGCCCGGCTATTGGATGATGTCGCCCGGGTTCAGATAGGGCTGGGAGTAGTTCACGCCCTGGACCTGGACGGTGGTCTTGCCGTCGGCCGTGCCGTAGGCCTTGACTTGCTGGCCCTTCTGCACCGTGGACTGCCCGGAAAAATTGATGTCCACGTAGATGTTGTCCTGCGTCAGCACCTGCACCCAGGTGTTTTCTCCCTGCGGATTGACGTAATAGACGCTGCCGGTGATGACCACCTTCTTGCCGGTATATTGCGCCGTCTGGTTATTCAACTGGGCGCCCGTCACCGGCAGGTACTGGGCGAGGTTCGGGCCGGACGTTGCGGTCGCCTTCGCCGGCGTGGCGGTGGGCGCCTTGGACGACGTGGTGGTCGCCAACACGAGCTGTCGCGGAGGCGTCGGCACCGGCGTATCGGTCGGATTAGGCGTTTCGGCGGCCGCCAGTGCCGCGGCCTGGGGCAGGCCGCGATGCACGGCGTTGACGATTGCGGCGCAGGACACCACAAAGACTGCAACGATAGCCACCAGGATGATCTCGCTGATAAATGATCGCTGCTCCAAGCCGGTGTCCGCTCCTCCTAGCCGGGCGTCTGCCGCAGCGCCTCTTGCGCAGGCGAGTATAGCCGACCGGGTACCGCCGCTGCCAATTCCCGTGCTCCCGCCGCAATGGTAAGATGGCGATGTCGACCGGGAAAAGGAGATCATCGATGGTCACCAACGAAGAGCGCCTCACGGAAATGGAACAGCGCCTGGCGGACCTGGAGGCGGAGCTGCGCGCCCGCCAGCGACCGCGGATTCGCATCGGCGGGTTGCTACGCGAGATGCTGCCGCCCGATGTCCGCTCGCACATGCGCAACGCCCAGCGCGAGCGCCTCCTCGCCATGCGCGTCTACCTCGACCGCGCCATCGCCCGCGTCGACACGACGATGGACGACGGGGAGACGCTGTAGGGAGGGGTCCGTCTACCGGGCCGGCACGGCCGTGGCGACGCGCGCCTGCTCCCAGGGGAGTTCCGCCTTGCCGAAGTGGCCGTAGGCGGAGGTCTGGCTGTAGATCGGCTGCCTCAAGTTGAGCGTGTCGATGATCTGACGGGGCGAGAGCGGCAACACGCTCCAGGCGAACTCGTCGATCTCCTGCATGCTCGCGTGCTCCGTGCCGAAGGTCTCCACGGCAAAGGTCGTCGGCTCGGCGCGGCCGATGCAGTAGGCGACCTCGACCTCGCAGCGGTCGGCCAGACCGGCGGCCACGATGTTCTTCGCCACGTAGCGGGCGCCATAAGCGCCGGAGCGGTCGACCTTGGTCGGGTCTTTGCCGCTGAAAGCGCCGCCGCCCACGCGCGCCATCCCACCATAGCCGTCCACGATGATCTTGCGGCCCGTCAGCCCGGTGTCGGTCGCCGGCCCGCCGTGATGCCAGACGCCCGTGCCGTTCACCAGGACGGCGTCCGCCGGGATCGTCCAGCCGGATTCCGCCAGCACCGGTTTGACCACGGCGACATACAGATCATCCGACAATTGGGCGAGGGAGACCGACGGGTCGTGCGGTGCGGCGAGGATGACGGAGTCGACCCCCACTGGGCGCTGGCCTTCGTAGCGAATCGATACCTGGGTCTTGCCGTCCGGGCGCAGGTAGGGCAGCATGCCGCTGCTGCGGGCAAAGTCGATGCCCTTCGCCAGGCTGTGGGCCAGGGTGATCGGCAGGGGCATCAGGCTTGACGTTTCCCGGCAGGCGTAGCCGAACATCATGCCCTGGTCGCCCGCGCCTTCCTGATCGACGCCGACGGCGATCTCGCCGGACTGGGTATGGAGCCGGACGTCGATCTTGACCTCATCGACGCTAAAGCCGTAGTCGGGAATGACATAGCCGAGATCGCGCAGGACGCCCCGCACGACTTCCTCGTAGTCGACCGTCGCGTTCGTCGTGATCTCTCCGGCCAGGATGACCCGGTTGACCGTGGCCAGCGTCTCGCAGGCGACCCGGCTGCGGGGGTCCTGCGCCAAGCAGGCATCCAGGACGGCGTCCGAAATAGCATCGCAAACTTTGTCCGGATGGCCGCTACAGACGGACTCGCTGGCAAAAACGCGGTATTGCACGCTCGGTGATCCTTTTCTCCACAGAAATTGCGTCTTCGTTTGTTGGTCGCTATAGTTGCGAAAAGTAGCACCGCACCCGTCCGCCTGTCAAGCTCATGGCCCAGAAGGAGCCGGCCACCGCGCGGTGAAACTGGGGTACCATTGGACCGGTGGACCAGGGGGCAACGGCGATCCGCCGGTCCGAGGGCAAACCCCGAAGGGAGGGGGCGCGATGGCTACCGACGCCTTGTTGTCCGTCCAGAACCTGCGCACCTACTTCGACACCCGCGACGGCACGGTGAAGGCGGTCGACGGCGTCAGCTTCGAGATCCGACCGGGCGAAACGCTCGGCCTGGTGGGCGAATCCGGCTGTGGCAAGAGCGTCACGGCGATGTCCATCATGCGCCTGGTCCCCCACCCGCCGGGGCGCACCGCGTCCGGCGAGATCTGGTTCGATGGGCGCGACCTGCTCAAGGTAAGCAATGAGCAGATGCGGCACATCCGGGGACGGGAGATCGCCATGATCTTCCAGGACCCGATGACCTCCTTGAACCCCGTGCTGACGATCGGCCGGCAGATCACGGAGGCGTTGCAACTGCACCTGAAAATGGGGCCACGGCAAGCCAGGAACCGGGCGGTTGAGCTGCTGCAGCTCGTGGGCATCCCGGCGGCCGCCCGGCGCGTCGACGATTACCCGCACCAGTTCTCCGGCGGGATGCGGCAACGGGTGATGATCGCCATGGCGCTTTCCTGCAACCCCAAGTTGCTGATCGCCGACGAGCCGACGACGGCGCTCGACGTGACGATCCAGGCCCAAATCCTGGAGCTAATCGCCACCCTCCGGCGGGAGTTCAACGCGGCCGTGCTGCTGATTACCCACGACATGGGCGTCGTGGCCGGCGTGTCCGACCGCATCGTCGTCATGTATGCCGGCAAGGTGGCGGAGACGGCGACCACCGACGACCTGTTTGTGAACCCGCGACACCCCTACACCCTGGGGCTACTGAACTCGATCCCCCGTCTGGACGCGCAACGCCGGGAGCGCCTGGTGCCGATCGAGGGCCTGCCGCCGGACCTGATGACCCTGGGGGACATCTGCCCGTTCTCCGCCCGCTGCAGTTTCGCCCTGGACCGCTGTCGCGCCGGCGTGCCGGAACTGCGCGAAGTGGCGCCGGCCCATCGCGCCGCCTGCGTGCGCGAGATTACGCGCGCGGCGGTGCCGCTCAGCGCCTGAGTTGCCGACGGCGCAGGCGTCCCGATTGGTCTGAAAAGGAGCACACGCGATGGTCGCCACGGAATCGGTAGCGGGCGTGGCCGGCGTCCGGAACGGCGAGCCCCTGGTCCGGATCCGCGACCTGAAGGTGCACTTCCCCGTCACCTCCGGCATCATCATTCAGCGCCAGGTGGGGGCAGTCAAAGCCGTCGACGGTATCACGCTTGATATCCTTAAGGGCGAGACCTTGGGGCTCGTCGGCGAATCGGGTTGCGGCAAGTCCACCACCGGTCGCGCCATCCTCCAACTGCAACGGCCGACCGCCGGGGACGTCCGGTTTGGCACGACCAACCTGACCGACCTGCGCGGCGACGCCCTTCGCCGAATGCGCCGGTACATGCAGATGATCTTCCAGGACCCCTACGCCTCGCTCAACCCGCGCATGACCGTCGGCTCGATTGTGGCGGAGCCGCTCCAGATCCATCGCCTGGCGCACGGCCGGCAGGACGCTCGCGATCAGGTGCAAGAGCTCTTGCGCGTCGTCGGCCTCAACCCCTACTTCGCCA
>JAICXR010000012.1 GCA_025980355.1 Chloroflexota bacterium
CCGCGCCCCAGCAACAGACCAACGGGAACAAACAACCAGGCGAGTCGCACGCCGGAGCGAGGTG
This sequence comes from Chloroflexota bacterium, assembly GCA_025980355.1. GTDB lineage: Bacteria > Chloroflexota > UBA4733 > UBA4733 > UBA4733 > UBA4733. Next base: position 65 of record JAICXR010000012.1, read on the forward strand.
CTCAGCGGCCTCACTTCGCTGCCGGAGACCGGTGCGCAGTTGCCAGACCAGAGCGGGCAACCGCTGGACGGCTGAGTGCCGGGGCGGAGGTACCGGTTCGACGGGGCGTCCGCTACGTGGCTGCACGGGCCCGGCTGGAGACCACATTTGGGTGCGCTTCCGGGCGAGCGTAGCCTCGATACGGCCTTCCTTATGGCGAGCGCCCTTGGTGGTCCCGGTGGAGACGCTTGCTCACCACCCATAGCAACGTCGAAGCGACGAACCAGAGAGCGGCCGCCAGGGCGATCACCAGCCATGCGGGGAGGTGTTCTGCGAGGAGCCAGATCAGCAGCGCGAACGCAAGCAGGCCAACGGCACCCAGGGCCGCGCCGAGGGCGTCGACCCCGGCCTGGTGGTGGTCTTCGTGCTGCTGCAACAGCGTGACGCTCGCCGGCAGGATCGCCGGGAACGCCAGGAACAGGCCGCCGACGAGGGGACCGAAATAGTGGGCGATCAACCCGGTGAGGAGCGTGATCGCGCCGCCGAAGGCGAAGCGCACCGCGTACTCCTTGGGTTTCGCCTGCTTGAGCTTGGCCGGTTCCACCGCGATGCCGAACGGCCCATTCATCGTAGGAAGGCCCCCCACAGCCCGAAGGCGACCGCGAACCACAGCAGCCAGGGGACGGTCGCTTCCAGGATCGGGTGGTGGCGAAGGTGGAGGAACAGCCACCCCACGAAGGCGCAGTAGACGCAGAGCGCGACCGCGCCGGCCAGCATGGCGTGGCCTTCTTTGGCGACGTAGGGCGCCGGCTTCAGGATGAAGGTGAGTCCCAAAGTGGCGAGGGCGACGGAAGGGGCGGCGCCGAAGATGCCGGCGTGGCCCTGCGGCTTGATCACTTCGCTGATCACGGAGAAGGCGCAGACGATGGTCCCGCCGATCAGGAAGCGTAGCAGGAGTTCGACGATCATCGCCGCCCCTCGGTGGTTCGCCGTCGACATCGCGGCTCGTCGGCCCGCTGCAGGCCGGCCCTCATCGGCCCGCTTTCTCCTTCGGCAGCCCCGGCACGTCGGATCGGCGCAATTCGACCGTCGCCGCGGTGTCGCCGCCGACCGGCTTGGACGCGCCGTCGAGCATCTGACTCACGAAGCGCATGGGCATCGGCGCCTCGGGCCGGTTCAGCATCTTCAGGAAGGGGATGGCGGCGATGAAAAGGCCCAGCGGCGGCTCGATGATCCCGAATGCGACCGCGACGGCGGTGCCACCGAAATAGCCCAGTGAACGCGGCCAGTCTATCTGCAAAGGGCCCAGGCGGCTCGTCAACCCACGATCTTCCTTGGTCGGCATCTCGGACACGGCAGTGATCCTTTCGCGAGCGTCTAGCGAACCCGCGAGCGCCCGGATACGCCCCAGGGCTGCTTGATAAACACTCGCAATGGCCGTGCCACCGCTGCGCGCCACCCCGGCGCTGGCACGGATATTGCCGAGGCTGTACAATCAGGCGTAGTTGCCGACACAGAGGGAGGAAACCAAGCGTGGACTTTCAGATGAGTGGCGACGTGCTCCATGAAGTACGGCGCGTCTTGCAGGACCGACAGTCCGCCGGCCTGTCGGACACCGAGGTGGAGCAACTGGCGGCCGGCATCACCAAAGGCGTCGACGACTTCCTGAACAGCCACCGGAATGTCGAGTTCACCCTGGAGCAGGTGCTCGACGCCGTCGACAGCCGGCTGCGCATGGCCGGCACGATCGCCCCCGACGCCGATGAGGCGAAACTCGAGGCCGTCCATGACGCCACCGACGCGGCGACGCGGTATGCGGTCGAGCGCATGAGCGCCTGATGGGGGTACACGGCATGACCGGAGTCCAAGAAGCGCCCGCCCAGGAGTCGCTGGGAGCCTACGAGATCGCGGTGCAGCAATTCGACGCCGTCGTGGAGCGGTTGCAGTTGGACCCCGGCATCGCGGCTATCCTGCGGCAGCCGAAGCGTGAGTTGAGCGTCAATTTCCCCGTGAAGATGGACGACGGAAGTCTGCACGTATTCACCGGCTACCGGGTCCAGCACAACATGATCCGCGGCCCGGCCAAGGGCGGCATTCGCTACGGTCCGAACGTCACGCTGGACGAAGTGCGGGCGCTGGCGATGTGGATGACGTGGAAGTGCGCCGTCGTCGGCATCCCGTTCGGCGGCGCCAAGGGCGGCGTCTGCTGCGATCCCAAGGCCCTCTCCTTACGGGAGCTGGAGAACCTGACGCGGCGCTATATCTCGGAGATCTCCCTGGTGATCGGGCCGGAAATCGACATCCCCGCCCCGGATATGAACACCAATCCGCAGGTGATGGCCTGGGTCATGGATACCTATAGTATGCAAAAGGGCTATTCCATCCCGGCCTGCGTCACCGGCAAGCCGGTGTCCATCGGCGGCTCGGAGGGGCGCTTGGAGGCGACCGGCCGCGGCATCATGGCCATGGCGCGCAAGGCGTGCCAACATACCGGCCTGCCGCTCACGGGCGCCCGCGTCGCCGTGCAGGGGTTCGGAAACGTCGGCAGCGTGGCGGCGCGGGCCTTGCAGCAGGCGGGGGCGACGATCGTCGGGCTGAGCGACATGGACGGCGCGATCTATAACGAACGGGGTATCGACATCGACGCGGCAAGCGCCGCGGCCAAAGAGCACGGTAGTCTCGTGGCCTACCGCCAGGCCCAACGCCTTGGCAACGCCGAGCTGCTGACTTGCGCCTGCGATGTGCTCGTGCCGGCCGCGGTGGAGAACCAGATCACGGCGAGCAACGCCGATCGCATCCAGGCCCGCATCGTGGTGGAAGGGGCGAACGGCCCGACGACGCCGTCGGCGGATAGCATCCTCCGCCGACGCGGCGTGCTGATCGTACCCGACATCCTGGCGAACGCCGGCGGCGTCACCGTCTCCTATTTTGAGTGGGTACAGGACCTGCAATCGTTCTTCTGGACCGAGGAAGAGATCAACGCCCGGCTGTTCAACATCATGGAGCGCGCCTTCGACAGCGTGCTCGCGCTCAGCCTGCGCGAAGGGGTCGACCTGCGTACCGCCGCCTACATGCAAGCCGTCTCGAAGGTCGCGGAGGGCTACATCGTGCGGGGGATTTATCCGTAACGGCCGGCGCCTTAGAGGAGCCATAGGAATGCGGGACGGGTATCCTGGTTGCTTGACTGGGTTTGCCGGTGGGCCGTAGCATAGTGAGCTAGGGGTGGCACACCTCGCTGCACACTGCCGATGAAGGCTAGGACCGTGACGACGATCATCGAACCGACGCCCGAGTTGCCCCCGCGACGCAAACGCCCCCTGCTTGCTCGGATTATTCGCTTCCCGATTAAGCTCGTCCTGCTCGCCATCGTCGGCTTCTTCATGGCCCTCCGGCGCCATCCGCGCATCAGTGGCGGCGTGGTCGCGCTGCTGATCGTGGCCGGCGGCGCCTTGTACTACTTTACGCCGGCGATGGAGCCGGTGGCGGCCGTCACGACCACCAGCACCTCCGCCGGTCTGAGTTCCGTGCAGGGGCTGGTGCCCTCGCCGCAGACGCCGGTGGAGTTCTTCAAGGCGCAGCAAGCGGGTGACGCGAACACCATGTGGGGGCTGCTCAGCGACTCCTTCAAGCAGGGCCAGACCATCCAGCAGTTGCAGACCGAGCTGGAACAGGTGAAGCCGAAGATGGGCGTCATCAAGCACATCTCCTACGTCGGCGGGGCCAAGGAGGACGACGGCACCGGCGTCTATCTGTACCTCCTCACCCTGGATCAGGGCGGCCAGACGGACCAGGTGACCTACCTGTTTACGCTCGACGCCCAAGGTAAAATACTCAAGATCGAGTAGCGACGGCTCCTGTGCCGTTGCCTCGTGCTTTGCACCGCATCCGGGTGCATAGGAAAGGATCGCCGGCGATGAGCGCGAACGCCCCTCCGAAGCAAAGCCTGAACCAGTCCGTCGACGAGAGCATGGACCGCTTTTTCGGCTGGCTGGGACGGAACATTGTCCGGGTCATCATCTTCTTCGTCATCGTTGCGCTGTTCTGGATTGTCGCGCTGCCCCTCTTAGCGCGCTTCTCGTCGGCCCTGCCGACGGTGCTGGCGCTGCTCTTCCAGCTGCTCTTCGCCGTCTTCTTCATGATCGTCCAGTTCGCCGGCTTGATGTACTTCCTGGGCCGGCCCCGTATCTACTGGCTGAAGCCGGGTGAGGCGGGCGTCACCTTTGCGGACTACCGGGGCAACCCGGAGGTGCTGGACGTGGCGAAGCGGGTGGTGGTGCTGCTGAAGGGCGTCAAAGAGTTCAAGCAGATGGGCGGCGAACCGACGCGCGGCCTGATGCTTTATGGCCCTCCGGGTACCGGCAAGAGCTATCTTGCCCAGTGCATCTCCACCGAGGCCGGCGTGCCCTTCGGCTACTGCTCCAGTTCCGGCTTGCAGAGCATGTGGATGGGCATGGGCTCGTTGACGATCAAGATGCTCTACCGCAAGGCCAAGAAGCTGGCGAAGAAGTACGGCGCCTGCATCCTCTTCCTGGACGAGATCGACTCCATCGGTCAGCGCCGCGCCGGACAGATGCCCTCCATGGGCATGGGCATGATGGCGATGGGCGGCGGCGGCGGCATCATCAATGAGTTGCTGATGCAGTTGGACCCGCCGCCGATGGACCAGACCTGGCGCACGCGCTTGCTGCGCCGCCTTGGCTTGAAGAAGGGCCGGGCGGAGCGCATGGCGGTGCTGACGATGGGGGCGACGAACCTGATGGAGACGCTGGACGAGGCGTTGCTGCGGCCGGGTCGGTTCGACCGCAAGCTGGCCGTCCATCTGCCCAACGCCGACGGTCGCCAGGAGATCCTGGAGTATTATCTGGCCAAGGTGTCGCACGAGGCCTTGCCGATGAGTACCATCGTCTCCGATACGATCTACTACACGCCGGCAGCCATGAAGCACATCATCAATGAGGCCTTGATTAACGCCCATTTCGACGGTCGGAACGCCGTCTCCTACCGCGACATCAGCAAGGCGATCGACGTCCACGAGCTGGGCCTGAAAGAGCCGATTCGCGGTATGGAGTTCGAGGAACGGCGCATGCTGGCCTACCACGAGGCGGGTCACGCCTACGCCACGATGCGCCTGCAACGCCGCGACCGTCTCTCGAAGGTGTCGATCATTCGCCACGGCGGGGCGTTGGGCTTCAGCGCCCACAAGCCGCTCACGGAATACCACACCATGAACCGGGAGGATTACCTGGCGCTGATCGACGTCTCGCTCGCCAGCCGCGCCGCCGAGGAGCTCTTCCTGGGGACGCAGTACAACGGCGTGGTGTCGGACTTCGCCCAGGCCACCAACATCGCCAACTGGTGCATCCGCGTCCTGGGCATGGACGGCACCTTCTCCTCCTCGCTCTCCCAGGCGGGAACGAGCGATCCGCGCACCCAACGGCGGGTGGAGCGCATGCTGCGCTGGCGCTACATCAACGTTCGCAAGATGCTGAACAATCATCGCCTGGCGGTGGAAGCGATCGCGCAGGCGCTGCTGGAGAAGGACGAGCTGTTGGGCGACGAGGTCTACGAGATCGTGCGCCAGATCGAAGGCAGTGAGGCCCCGCTCCCTGGCCATCCGCAGGGCATGCTGCCGCAATCGATGGATCAGCTGCCGGCCTTCGCCGCTGCCAACACCGGTGGCGCGCCCGGGACGGCTGCCTTCGGCGGCGTCAACGCGGCCAGCACAGACCGTCGCGAGGGCGGCGACTGAACTTCGGCTAGGGCGCCGGCCCAGGCACGGCCATGAGCACGGATAGGCGGGACGCCCGGCACCGCGGCCGGAGCGCGGGCGGCCCGCCCACCCTGTTGCTGGTCGGGCCGCGCGGCGGAAAATATCGATTCTTGCGATGACGCCGGCCCTCGAAGTGATCGCCACAACCCTGGCGGACGCCCAAGCGGCAGAGCGCGGCGGCGCCGACCGCCTGGAGCTCGTGGCGGCGATGGAGGCCGATGGTCTGCTGCCCGACCTGACATTGGTGGCCCAGGTACGCAATGCCGTCGGACTCCCCGCCCGCGTGATGCTGCGCAGCCGGCCAGGTTTTGGCACGGACGCGTCCGAACTGGCGACGTTATGCCGTGCCGCGGAGCGCTTGCGGGCCGCGGGCATCGACGAGTTTGTTTTCGGCTTCCTGACGGACGATGGTCGTTTGGACATCCCCGCCATACGGACCCTTTGTGCCGCGGCGGCGCCCCGCCGGTGGACGCTGCACCGGGCCTTCGATCAGGTTCTGGATGCCCAGCAAGCGTGGGCGACTTGCCGCGAGCTGCCGGGACTCGATCTCGTCCTGTCGGCCGGCGGCCGCGCCGGCATAGCGGACGGACTGGCGCAGCTCTGCCACCGTGCCGCCTGGCAAACGGCAGGGCTACACTGGCTCGCCGGCGGCGGCCTGCGGGCGGAACACGTCCCACAGCTCCGGGCGGCCGGGATCACCCAGTTCCATAGCGGGCGGGCGGTCCGGCGCGGCGGCCGTTGGGAAGAACCGGTGGACGAGACGCTCCTGCGGCAGTTGAAACAGGCGGTGCTCGCCTGAACATTGCCGGATGGCCCCCTTGCCGTTACACTAGGTCCGCGCCGCCGCTTTGAGCGCGGCACCGATTACGAGCAAAGGATGACTTGTGATGACCAGAGAAGGGCAAGCCGGGCTAGCTGCCGTCTCCCGCCGGACGGCGCTGCGCCTGAGTATCGCTGCCGTCGCCGCCGGCGGCACGGCGCTGCTCGCGGCCTGCGGCGGGTCGCCGGCAGTGACCGGCACGGCAAGCGTCGCCAGCACGGCCGCCGCTGCGACCACGGGGACAGCGAGCAGCGCGCCGGCCACGGTGAGCGCGGCCAGCACGAAGGCCGCCACGAGCGCCAGCAGCGCCGTTACGTCTAGTGCCACCGCCAGTAGCGCTGTGACGTCGAGCGCCGCCAGTGCCGCCGCGACGACCAGCGCCGCAGCAACGACATCCAGCACCGTCGCCAATGTCGTCCCCAAAGCCGGTACCGTGAACTTCTGGGCCTATATCTCGAACCCGGCGGAGGCGGGCCAATACGACGGCTACGCCAAGAAGTACGTCGCCGCAAATCCCGGCAAGCAGGTGGCGGTCTCGGGCACCGGCGGCGATTACTACACGAAGCTGGAGACGATGATGGCCAGCGGGTCGCCGCCGGACATGGTGATGTTGAACAACATCGTCTTCCCGTCCTACGCCGCCAAAGACACGCTGCAGGACCTCAGCTCCCTGATCGCCCGCGACAAATACTCGCTCGACGACTTCTACCCCATCACCTACACCGCCTTCGAATGGAAGGGCGCCAAGCTCGGCCTCTCCACGGACCTCTACGTCGTCGGCTTCTACTACGTGCCGCAGATGTTTCAGGCGGCCGGCATCAAGGAGCCGGACGCCACCTGGACCTGGAACGACGTCCAGGAGGCGGCGATCAAGCTCACCAAGCCGGACAAGAGCCAGTTCGGCGTCCGCGTCTACAACGACTACGCCCGCTGGTGTACGGTCACCTGGGACTACGGCGCGGACTTCTTCGACAAGGATGAGAGCCCGACCAAGGCCATGTTCGCGCAGCAAGGGGTGATCGACGCGATCACGCTCTGGACCAACATGGTGAACAAAGATCACAGTTCACCGTCCGCCGCCGATCTCAAGGCGAACCCGAACCTCGGCGGATTCTGGTTCGGTACCTACGCGATGGACCTCGTCGACGGGCCGACCATCCTCTCGCTCGTCCAGAAGAACAAGTCAAGCCTGGCTTGGGCGGTCGCGCCCTACCCGAAGGGACCGAGCGGCAAGAACACCACGGCGGCCTTCCCGGACGGCTTGCAGATCCCCAAGGGCAGCAAGGAGACGGACAACGCCTGGGATTTCCTGAAGTACCTGGTCAGCCCGGACTTCCTCACCGGCTTCGCCGCCGACACCGGGCGCATGCCGAGCCGGAAGTCGCTGGCCGAGGGGCCCGCCTACCAGAAGCCGTTCAAGGATGCCGGCGTGCAACACACCGACCAGATCCCGCTAGCGGCCACCTATTCCCGCGTCGTCGCCAACAGCGGGGCCAACCTGGATATCCGGACCATCGCCAACAAAGAGATGACGCAGTCGTGGAATGGCACGCGCGCCGTGAAGGACAGCCTCCAGGCGATCGACCAGCAGGTCCAACCTCTGCTTGACCAGCTGGCCAAGTAGAGATCGTGGGTGCGCCGAGCCCAATCGGCGCACCCGACCGCCGGGCCTACTTCGCTGATGTCGTCTTGAGCAGTGTGTTCAGTTGGGCCGCTGCCTCCTTCGCCGCGTCCTGGGCGGACTTCTGACCCTTCTGAACGCTGGTCCACATGGCGTTGATCGGGTCGCCCCACTTCATGACGACCGGATTCCCGCCGTAGGCGGTCGCAAAGTCGATGCTCTCGAGGAAGGCCTTGGCGTTCTTGCCGGGGATGGCGTTGACGAACGCGCTCTCCGCCACGTCGCGGACGGCGGGGATGGCCTGGAACTCCGGCGCGTAGAAGTTCGCCATCGAATCCCGTCCGCAAAGGTATTTGAGCACGGCCCAGGCCCCATCTTTGTTTTTCGTCCCGGCGGCAATCGCGTAGCCTTCGCCGGAGAGCCAGGTGCCCCGCGTCTTGTCGCTCATCCAGGGCATCGGCAGGAAATCCCAGTCCGCCCCCTGATAGGTTCGCAACACCGGGACGGAGAACGGTCCCACGTGGGTGAGGGCAAGTTGATCGGCGCCGAACAGCTTATAGTACGTACCAGATTGTGGGGCGAACTTGAACTTCCCATAGCTCTGGTCGTAGTAGAACTGCAGCGCGGCGATCGCCGGGGGCTGGTCGAGCAAGGACTTCGTGAAGTCCTTGTCATAGAATTGCCCGCCGAACATCCAGGTGTTCACCCAGAGGTTCCACATCCACTCGCCCCAGGCCTGGGGTTTCGCGTCGGGACTGGAGGTGAGGCGTTTGGCGAGGGCCACATAGTCGTCGTAGGTCCAGGCTTCCGTGGGAAAGGGGACACCGGCCTTCTGCAGCATGCCCTTGTTGTAGACCATGACGTGCGTATTGACGCCGTAGGGCAGGGCGTCGTAGTGCCCCTGATAGCGGAACAGGTCCAGCGCCTGCGGGTAGTAGGTGTCCGGCTGGATGGTCTTGTCACCGGCCACGAGACTGTCCAGCGTCAACAACTCTCCGGCGGGCGCGTGCTGCCAGAAGCCGACGCCCATCCAACCGATGTCCGCCGGGCTGCCACCGGCGGCCATGGTCGTGAACTTGGTATCGATGTCGCTCGGCGTTGGGATCATGGTCAACTTGACTTGCGGCAGCAACGTATTGATCGCCGTTTCCTGCTTCTTCATGCGCTGGATCGCCGGGTCGGTCGAGGTGTAGTAGAGCACGCTCACCGCACCGGACGACGTGCCCGGCGCCTGCGTCGCCGCGGCGGTGGCAGTCGCGGCCGATGCTGCGGTGGTGCTGGTCGTGGCGGATGCCACCGCGGAGGCCGACGTATTGCTGCTGGCGGCGACGCTGGCGGATGAAGCTTGCGTAGCCGTTGTCGTGGCGACAACCGTCGACCCGACTGCACTGGGCGACGTAGTGGCGGCGGAGGCCGCCGATCCGAGGGACGTGGAGACGGCCGCGGCGCTCCCGCCGCAGGCGGCGAGCAGCGCCGTGCCGGCGGCGAACAGGCCAGATGTGGCGACGCCACGCAAGAAGCGACGGCGCGCAACGGCTCCTGAAAAGTTGACTGATGCCAAGTGGGTCTCTCTTTCTGCGATCACCCGCTCACCCGAAAGGGAGGCGGTTACTGTTGGCGCTTCAGCGCACCGACAAACGTGTCGACATCGAAGACGAAGCCGAAGGCCAGCGCCACACGCCAGAGCGCGATCTCCTTGCCCCGTTCTTCCCGCGCCGTCTCCCGATTTTCCACGGCCGTCACGGCCTGGCGCAAGGCCGAACACATGATGCCATGCTTCTGCATCTCGGCCATGCCACCGGGCGAGAGGAGCAAACACCAGTTGATGGCGAAGCCAGCATAGATGAGGTGATTGACCTGCGCCGCCCGACACAGCGCGAACAATTGGTTAGACGTGGCGGCGACGCCTTCCTCACCCACCGGGCGAGCCTCGGGGAGGAAGTCCATGCATTTGGCGCCGCGGGCGATGTCGGGCTGGTTATGCAGCCCGGTGAAGACCCGCTCGGCCCGGAAGCGATCAAGCTGCTCCCGCACCGGGTCGCGTGGAGCTTGCTCTCGGCGTGGCGGCTCCGGCCCAGCCAGTGCACACGCCCGTTGGTAACCGGGATACGACCGGAAATAGTCGCCGCCGCCGACCACATGAAAAAGCGGTAATGGCGACGCTCGGACGGCGGCCAGGAGCGGGGGCAGGACGGTCCGGCTGATCTCGTAGGCCCGGGGGATGTACTCGACGGCACGATGCCAGCCGGGATACTCGGCGCGTGTCCCGCAGGAGTACGCGTGCATCAGCACCACCGCCGTGTGCTCGAGCGAAAGGGGGACCTCGGCGGTCTTCCAGCCGCCATACCCTTCCCCCGGCACGTCGAGGCCAAAGTCGGCGTCGAACTGCTGGTAATAGTGGGCCGTGAGGCGCATCGCCGTCACGCCCCTGCCCCGCCGAACGGCAACTCCCCGGGCAGGTCCGCAACGCGCCGCCAAAAGGGAAAGCCCCAGCGCTCGACGCGTTCCCAGCCGGCGTCCTGGTGACCATCGGTGGAGTTGCCGGTGTCGAGCACGAGCACCGTGGCCGATGGCAGCACCCCCGCCGCCGTTGCTCGCAGCCGCCCTCCCCCGACGGAAAGGCGAACCTGCCGGCGGCCGCGTTCCCAGCGCCCGATGCGGTCACTGGTCCACCAGGGCATGCCCTGCTGCCGGGCGAAGGTGATCGCATGGCCCATGGCGTCGGCGACGCCGGGCTTGGCGACGTGCGCCGGGTGGAAGAGGAAATGGGCAACGCCGCCGCGGGCGCGCGTGCGCGAGATCAGCGGCTCCGCCAGCTCCGGCGGGGCCGCCACGATCAGGTCCTGGGCGAAAAGGTTGATCTCCAGTACGTCGAGCAGACGCGAGCCGTGCGCGGGGTCCTCTATCGGAAACCAGGGATGCGAGCCGCCGAAGAGGAAGCCGCAGTTGCCCTTCTTGGACGGGCCTTTGCACTGGTCGACTGTGATGCCGGCCGCCTCCATCCAGCGCCAGGGTTCCGTCCAGCCCTCCCAGCGCAGATAGTGGTTCTTGTTGGACGTGATCGCCGTCTCCGGCAATAGTTGGCGTAGCCAGCGCATTTGATCCTGGAAGCTGGCCTCGGAGAAGGTGGCATCCGGGTAGGCCGCGGAGTGGGCGTCGTAGTGGAGGCAGACCTCGTGCCCGTGCTCCGCCACCGTTTCGTAGAGGCGCATGGGATAGGTCTCGGGGGAACGGATGAAACACCAACTGGAGTGGATGCCGTTGCGCTCGACCGCCTCCAACTCCTGCCAGCCGAGGGCCTCCACATTGCCGTCGGTGTCGTGCGAGAGCAACGCGACGGCAGGCACGTCATCCGGCCAGTACCAGAGCAGCGGCAACGGCTCGCCGATCTCCTGACAGAGCGAGAACACGCTCCGCAGCAGCAGATCGCGCCAGTCGTCGCCAATCGGCTCCAGAAAGCAGGGATTGCCGGCGACCACCGTCCGGTCCTGCTGCCAGTCGAGCACGGCACCGTCGTCGGTCTTGAGGATACCGTCGTCAATCGCGGCGCTGCCGTCCGGGGCCGGCGGGCCGTCCTGGTGGATGGGAATGCCCTGCTGGATATGCACCAACGTTCCCGGCAGGTCGGGCGCAATCAGCACCGCGCGAGGGGCACGGCAGAGCAGCGGCCGGCCCTGCTCTTTGTCGCCGCCGCGTTGCTCGAGCAACACGCGCGTGCCGGCGGTTGCCGTCACCGCCGCTCCGCCCCAGCAGTGCAGCGAACTCGTGACGCCGCCGGTGATCGGGTCGGCGCCGACCACCTGCCCGTAGCTCTCGCCCAGCGTGCCGGTCGAGCGGACCCCGAACAACGCATCCATGCCGCTGGTCCCGCCGATCGCCAGTACCGCGCCGCGGCGGGCGAACGCGGCAATGGCTTCACGGGCATCGGCATCCAGCGGAGCGTCGTAGGGGAGCATGAGCAGACCGTGCGCCTCCAGCTCCCCGGGCAGGCTTTCGCGTGTCGCCGTGTCGTAGGTGATCCCCGCGTGGGCGAGCACCTCGCAAATATAGGGGGCGAACCAGGAGCGGCCCGCGTTCGCGGCGTCGCGGCCGTCGTGCGGCTCGAGGTAGACCAGCACGGTCATCAAAGAATCCTTCCGTCCGGGGTTAATCCTCAATGCTCCGCGCGAGCTAGTGCAGATCGTCCGCGTGCCTCGCGACCTTGCGGAAGGCCTCGACGTACTGATCCAGCAGATCGCGGTCGGCGCGCGGGAAGGTTGGCAGGTTGATCCGGTTGCGCGGCGGCGCTTCCGTCACCGGCAGGGTGCCGGGGCCGTACCGCACGCGTGCCATACTTTCCGCGTTGGCCGGATGGTGGAATGCCGGGTGGGCCCGCTCGGTGAAGACGGGCTGGGTGTGGAGGCCGCCCCGGTGACGCAGCGTCGTGCCGCCGCTGACGCGAGCACCCTCGCGCTTCAGCGCCTCAACGAACCGATCGACCGGCAATCCGCCCAATGCCGTGGCGTCGTAGATCACCCGCGGCTGGCCGTAGTACACCCGCTCGATATAGGGTGGGAGCACCGGCGCCTGCAGGCCGGGGAGTTGATCCAGGCGCTCCAACACGTAGCGGATATTGTCGTTGCGGCGCTGGTTACGGGCATCCAACTTGGCCAGCGCCACCCGCCCCAATGCGGCGGAGAAAGGGCTGATGCGGTATTTGAAGCCGTAGCTGGTGTGCTGGAAGCGCTGATTGGCCTCCGTCGGCAACGTCCCGATGCGCTCGTAGTGGCCGAGCAGGATCGTTCGCTCGAAATACTCCTGATTGTTGGTGATGAGGACGCCGCCCTCGCCGGACGGACAGAGCTTGCTCGTCTGCAAGGAGAACGCCGCCACGTCGCCGAAGGTGCCGGTCCGGCGTCCCTTATACCGGGCGCCGTGGGCATGCGACGCGTCTTCCACGACCTTGAGCCCGTGCCGGCGGGCCAGGTCCATGATCGGGTCCATCTCGCACGGCATGCCGCCGCCGTGCATGGCGACGATCGCCCGGGTGCGCGGGCTGATCCGCCGGGCGATGTCCGCCGGGTCGATGTTCATGGTCGCCGAGTCGATGTCGGCGAAGACCGGGATGGCCCCGACCGCCAGTACCGGCATCGCCGTCGCCCAATAGGTCGCCGACGGCGCGATCACTTCATCGCCCGGTCCGAGGCCTAGCGCGAAGAAGGCGGCGTGCAGCGCCGCCGTGCCGTTGGTGTGGGCGACGGCATAGCGCACGCCATGATAGGCGGCGAACTCCTCCTCAAAAGCAGCACTGACCGGAGAGAGCGACCACTGGCCGCTCGTCGCCACCGCCGTGACGGCATCGATCTCTTCCCGCTCCACGATTGGCCAGCGCAGGGCCTCCGTCTGATCGAGTGTGACGGCGGGCGGGCCCCCGTGCAACGCCAGCCGATCGCCGATTGCTACAGACATCGCGGTGCCCCTTCCTTTCCAGCGCAGGCTCGCGCCGATCCATCGGTGCGGCGCCGTACCTGACTGGGTATGCTAGCACAAACGAACGCTGTTGCCTGCGATCCTGAGGCCACCGATGTCGACATGTGAGAACAGCGCAACATCTGGTTCTTCAGGCAAGACGGCGAGATTGGGGCAAACAGCATAGACCAGGCGGCCAGTTTACCCCGGAAATGGCTATTGGTCGGGCTGGAGCGATTCGAACGCTCGACCCCTTGAACCCCATTCAAGTGCGCTACCAAACTGCGCCACAGCCCGAATTGTTTCGTGAAAGCGCCATGCGGCATTCAAGGACCTACTATCCGCCGCCACTGCTCACGACACGCTCAAGTGTACGACAGCGGCAGTCAGGACGCAACCCCGGGGAAGATGCCGGATTGCCTCGCGGGCCGCGCCTGACCGCCGGCGCTCCGCCTCTATCAGACGTCCACCAGCAAGGTGTCGTAGGCGAAGCTGACGTCGAGGCCCTCCCGCCGCAGCCGTCCTTCTATCCGCGCCAGGTCGTCGTAGCTCAAGCCGTCCGGCTCCTCAATGTGCGTCAAGATGGCCCGGCGGGCGCGGAGGCCGCGCACGATCGCCAGCGTTTGGTCGAACGTCGCTTCGCTCTTGAGGACTGGGTGCCGCTCATCGATGCGGCGCTCGCCGGTGAACGGATCGAACTCCGCTATGCCCATCGGCAGCACGGCCAGGTCGAGCGTCCCAAGTCCCGCCGGCGGCTGCCACCCCCATAGCTCGTCGGGCGCGACCAACACCCGCTTTCCGCCACCCTCGAAGAGGAAGGCGTAGACGTACTGCTCGGCCAGGCGGAGCTGGCGGACCCGCACGTCGCCGAATTCCGGTGCGTCACCGTCGTTCAAGACGGTCACCCGCACCACGCCAAGCTGCTGCAGGTAGGTGAGCTGTTCCCAGTAGCCGCGCTGCCGCCGGAAGTCCGCCGCTACCTGCCGCGGCAGGTAGACGTCGGTACACCGGTGTTGGTGCGGCCAGCGCCAGAGGTCCAGGTTCAGCGACTCGAAGATGCGCAGCCCGGCGACGTGGTCGGGGTGCCAGTGGGAATACAGGCAGGCCGGGACGTGCGCCACGCGCGAGCGGTTCAGCTCCTGCCGGATGTCCTCGGGCGTGTCGATCAGGATGTCGGGGCCGTGGACGAAGACGCTCGGCCCACCACGGCTGAACGGGACGCCGCGTTCCCTCGCCTCCGTGCAGATGCGGCAGGTACAGCCGGGCCGCGGCGTCGGGATAGCGCCGCCGCTCCCCAGGAACTCGATCTGCACGCCGGCCTCCTCGGCAATCGCCGTCAACGGCGGCTATTCTCTGCTCTATAGATTCTATAGCGTGTCGGGCGCCCTTATTACCGGCGTATCGTCACCCGACCCATCGCCCGCGACCCTCCCATCGCCTCTCCTGGAGGAGACGTGACGGCTCGCGTTCGCGACGTGCCTGGCGGGCCGGTGGTATGGTACGAAGCGTATGCTGGACCCTGAGCGAAAGTGTGGACGATGACCGTCACCGCCGGTCTCTGGCCGCTGGCGTTCATCGCCGGGTTGATCTCCTTCTTCTCCCCCTGCGCGTTGCCGTTGCTCCCGGGCTACCTCTCCTTTGTCACCGGCCTGACGGCCGGGGAGGTCGGCGTGTCCGGCCGGCGGGTTGCGGCCCTCGGGCCTTGTCTGCTCTTCGTTGCCGGGTTTACGCTCGTCTTCACCGCCCTCGGCGCCACCGCCTCGACGGTCGGCGCCGTGCTGGAGGGCGCCCGCCCGCTCCTGGAGAAGCTCGCCGGAGTCTTTATTATCGTGATGGCCCTGCTGATGGTGGGGTTGGTCCGCATCCCGGCCCTCCAGGGGGAGTATCGCCTGCACCTGGCGCAGCGGCGGGGTGGGGCCCTGGGCGGCCTGGTCCTCGGCGGGGCCTTCGCCATCGGCTGGACGCCGTGCATCGGGCCGGTCCTGGCCGCCGTCCTCGCGGTTGCCGGCAGCGAGGCGCGTGCCGGGCAGGGTGCCCTATTGCTGCTGGTGTACTCCCTTGGCCTTGGTCTGCCGTTCCTGCTGGCCGGGCTCTACCTATCCCACCTCACCGGCACCCTTAAAGCGATCCGCCAATACCTGCCGGTGTTCACCTATGCCGGCGCCGCGGTCCTCTGCTTGATGGGAATCTTGCTGCTCTCCGATCGCTGGGTGCAACTGATGGCGCCCTTTCTTCGCCTCTACGCCAACCTGAACTGGCCCCCGTTCTGATCGGTGCTACACTGCGAGCCGCCGCACCAGACATCCCACACGGCGCTGGAGGCGATGCCGGGCGTGAGCCACGATAGCTCGAAGGGAAGGCCGCTATGACCTCCAGGTTCGAATACGACCTGGCGCTGGACAGCGTGCAGGTGACGGAAGCGGCGGCGATCGCGGCCGGGCGCTGGCTGGGCCACGGCGACAACCATCGCGCCGACCATGCCGCGGTCGAAGCCATGCGCGCGACCCTGGATCGCCTGAACCTGGATGCCACCATCGTCATCGGTGAGGGCGAGCGGGACGAGGCGCCGATGCTCTATATCGGCGAGCGGATCGGCACACCCGGCGCCGCGGAGGTCGACATCGCCGTCGATCCCCTGGAAGGCACCAACCTGGTGGCGCGCGGGCAACCGGGCTCGACCGCGGTGATCGCGGTGGCCGAGCGCGGCGGCCTCTTGCACGCCCCGGATACCTACCTGGAAAAGCTGATCGTCGGTCCCCCGGCCGCCGGCAAGGTGGACATGAACTTCCCGGTGCGCGCCAACCTGCGGATCGTCGCCGATTCCCTGCACCGCAAAATCGAGGATCTGACGGTGGTCGTGCTGGACCGCGAACGGCATCAGAAGCTCGTCGCCGAGATTCGGGATGCGGGCGCGCGCATCAAGATGATCCCGGACGGCGACCTGGGCGCGGCGATCTCCGTTGCGGTGTCCGGAACGGGCGACCATATGGTCATGGGCACCGGCGGGGCGCCGGAAGGCGTCCTTGCCGCCGCCGCTCTACGCTGCCTGGGCGGCGAGATCCTCGCTCGTTTCCGCCCCCGCAACGACGCGGAAGCGCAACGCGCCGTCGCCATGGGTATCGATTTGGATCGCGTCTACCGCACGAACGACCTCGCCAGCGGCGAGCACGTCGTCTTCGCGGCTAGCGGCGTCACGAGCGGCGACCTGCTGAAGGGCGTCCAGTACTTCGCCGGTGGCGCCCGCACCCACTCGCTGGTCATGAGCGCTCAGGCCGGCACCTTCCGCTTCATCGACACGGTCCACATGTTCGACCGCACCCTGATGCCGAGCGTGAGGCTGTAGCCGAGGCACGGTGGGCAGCTACGGTTGCGGTGTGCTCTCGCGGAGCCAGGCACGCACCCGTCGCATCCAGGCTGTTTCGCTTATTGCTAATCCACTGTTCAAGAGTGATTGAAAGGCATGTACAGACGCAATCGGCAACGATACGCTGTACTGCACGGCTTCATAGGCGTCGCCTCGTAGCAGTAGAAACTGTAGCCGGTTCCCGTTGTACCGCCAAACCTCGGGAACACCAAATTCGGCATAGATGGCTAGTTTGTTCAGCGTCGAGCGGGTAATATCGATTTCGATAACAACGTCCGGTACCGGGTCTATCGTGAGGTCAAGCCGCTTTTTGCCGCGCACGCGAGTCTGGTTCTCCAGGTAGAAACAGCTATCAGCTTCGAAGCCGCGTTCAATGTCTTTGCGTTGGAACGTCGTTGAACCTAGGCCGTACACGTCGATGTCGCGCTCTTCCGCGTACACCGCGATAGCCAAATCGAGGTGACGCTTGCAGGCTTCATGGATGGGCATCGGACTCACGATTTCTAACGTCCCGCGGTCATAGCTAAAATGGGGAGCACTTCGCCATTCATGGTCCCGCAGTATCTCCTGGTACTTGCCCCAAGAAACGTTCGTTTGAACGGTACGATCTTCGGTAACGCTCGTTGTGGCTGCCACCCGCTCCTCCTGTGTTTCGGTGTTCGCCGCCGCGACCTCCCAAGACGATGCCTGGTTTCAAGACGTTGCCCGCCAAGCGCGGAATTGATCAACAGCATACCCGTCACGGGAGTGGTTGCTGTGAGGGCGTGACCGTTGCGTCCGCCGTTGGCAGATCCGGGTCCACGGCGTGGGGCTGGGCGCGGGAGAGCGACGTCGGCTTCACGCCGGGTTCGGCCAAGTGGCAGGCCACCATGTGCCCGCTCCCCGTCATGTCGCGCCACTCCGGGACGATCGTCCGGCAGATGTCGACCGCGATCGGGCAGCGCGTGTGGAAAACGCAGCCACTGGGCGGGTTGACGGGGCTGGGCACGTCGCCCGTCAGGATGATCCGTTCCCGTCGCCGTTCCAGCCGGGGGTCGGGGATCGGCACGGCGGAGAGCAGGGCCCGGGTGTAGGGGTGCTTGGGGTTCTCGTAGAGCTCCGCCCGGTCCGCCAGCTCGGCGAGCTTGCCCAGGTACATGACCACGACCCGGTCGCTGATGTGGCGGACGACCGAGAGGTCGTGGGCGATAAACAGGTAGGTGATCCCGAACTGCGCTTGCAGGTCTTCCAGCAGGTTGATGATTTGGGCGCGGATCGACACGTCCAGCGCCGAAATCGGTTCGTCGCAGACGATGAACTCGGGCCGCAGCGCCAGTGCCCGGGCGATGCCGATGCGCTGGCGCTGGCCGCCGGAGAACTCGTGCGGGTACCGGTTGGCGAAGTAGGGGTTGAGGCCGACGACGCGCAAGAGCTCTTGCACCTGATCGCGAGCGTCCTGCCGGCCGTGCGCCAGGCGATGGATCTGCAGCGGCTCCGCCACAATCGAGCCGACGGTCATGCGCGGGTTGAGGGAGGCGTAGGGGTCTTGGAAGATCATCTGCATGTACCGGCGCATTCGGCGAAGGGCGTCGCCGCGCAGGTCGGTCAGGTTGGTCGTGCCAAACC
>JAICXR010000117.1 GCA_025980355.1 Chloroflexota bacterium
CCAGCCGAGCTCGGTCGGGCCGCGCTGGCCGAGCCGGTTCATGTCGAGGATAGCGATCAGGGTGTTCAGCTTGCGGTTGCCGGCGTGGTCGAAGGCTTCCCAGATCGACCCCTCCGCCATCTCGCTGTCGCCGAGCAGCACCCAGACGTGGTAATCGAGCTTGTCCAGGACCTTCCCGGCCAGCGCCACGCCGACGCCGATCGGCAGGCCCTGTCCCAGCGAGCCTGTGGCGACGTCCACCCAGGGCAAGATCGGCGTCGGGTGCCCCTCCAGCCGGCTGCCGAACTTGCGCAGCGTCAGAAACTCCTGGTCGCTGACGGCGTCGGCGGCGCGGTAGAGGTAGTAGAGCAGCGGCGAGGCGTGCCCCTTGGAAAAGATCAGGTGGTCGTTGTTCGGGTTCTTCGGGTCGTCAAAGTCGTAGCGGAGGTACTCCGCCAGCAACACCGCCATCAGGTCCGCCGCCGACATCGACGACGTCGGGTGCCCGGACCCCGCGGCGGTGGTACAGCGAATGCTGTCGACGCGCAGTTGTTGCGCCAACTCGTGCCAGGCCGCGGTTTGGTCGGTGGCAGTCGCGGGCGCTGTCGTCGTGCTCATGCTTACTCCTTCGCTCGATAACTCTTCCTGCATAGTTGTAGCACGCGATAGGCCAAAAGCGATTAAGGCTAATACGGGTAGCGAAGGGCGTCAACCACCTCGGACGGGTCTACCCGGCGCGAGAGCGGCAGGTAGACCTGGTACGGGCCGACCGTCGCCTCGCGGTAGGCGACGCCAAGCGCCTGCAGCCGGGTCGCCATCCCGGACGGCGGGAGCGAGCCGACGACGATCACGAAGGCGGCCCGCGGCGCCTGGTCCACCTGCTGGAAGGCGACGGGGAAGCGGTTGATGCCGTGCCCGACCACGATGTCGTAGTAGTCGGCGCTCCGGATGGTGCCGTCGCTGAGGTACATCACCTGGTCGCCCGCCCAGTGGTTCAGCCAGATATCGTGCACGTCGTTGGCCTGCAACCACTCCAGCAACGGCTGGCTGTTCAGCGGTAGGCGATCCCAATAGGGCGACTGGAAGACCAGGCCGGCCCGACTCTCTCGGTGGCCGGCAAGGCTGGTCGCCAGGATGGCCGCAACCGCCAGCGCGCCTATGGGTCGCCAGATAGTGGCGAGCCGCACCACGAGCGCGGCCAGCAACAGCGGCAACACCGTCCAGAGCGGCAGGAGATAGCGGCCACTGCCGTCGAACGGCGAAAGCGACGGCCCGCCGAAGCCGCTGAGGAGATACACCGCGAGCATGACGGCGAGGAACAGCAACAGCGGAGCGGCCCCAGCCGGGGCCTTGCCCCGGGCCGCGCCACCTGACCAGACTTGCCGGAGGGCGTCGTACGCCGCCAGGAGCAGCGCCGCCGCGCTGAGCGCCGCCAGCGTCGCGGCCAGCCCCCGTGGGATAGTCCCCCAGGGACTAGTCAGGCCCAGCACGCGCGGCAGTAGCGTGGTAAAGAGCACATGCGCCACGGCACCACGGTTCGTGGTCGCGGTGCCCGCGCCGGCGAAGAGCCATCGGAACGTCGCACCGTTGTAGCGCAGGTTGTACCACCAGAGGGGGGCACCGCCGATCAACACTCCCGGCAGGCCGAAGGCGATGGCCGGCCCGATCCAGCGTCGCAGCTGCCGCCAGGGCAAGAGCGCCAGCGCCGTCAGCACGTAATAGGCGACGAGCAGGTTCGCCCACAGCGCCAGCCCGCAGATCAGCCCGAGCAGCAGCCATTGCTTGCGGCGCGTATCCCCGCCCTGCCGGCGGCACTGCCAGACGCCGAGCAGCAACAGCGCGCCGAGGACCATGACCCCGAGATAGGACCCCCAGACCTTCAGGCCCACCGCGTCGAAGTACACAGAAGGCACCGCCGCTAGCAGCGCCGCGACAGCGGCAACCGCCGGGCCATACCAGGCCCTCGCCAGCAGCCAGGTCGTGACGATGAAGGCGACGCTGGCCAGCAAGGTGACGCAGCGCAGCGCCAGCGGCGAAGGTCCGACCAGGGCAACAAAGGGGGCGGCAATATAGGACTGCAGCATGCCCATATAGGGCACGCCGAAGAGCAGATTGGGCGGATCGCCGTGCAGGAGACGGACCGTGCCGATGCCGAAGAGCGCCTCGTCGCCGTCGATCATCCACTGGCTGCGGACGTTGAGCCAGACCCGCAAGGCCAGGCCGACGGCCACGATGCCCGCCAGGACGACCGCCGAAAGGCGATCACTGATCCCGGCCCGGCGCGGCGTCAGGCCGCCAGGTAGCCGGAATCCACCCAGCCCAGGGTCTTCGTCCCGTTCCCCACCTGCGCCCATCCGCCGCTCAAGCCCAGTATGTGGACCTGATTCCCTTTCTCCAGGTAGCTGATCACCGGCGCGTCGGGTCCGGGGTCGCTGTGGACCCGCAGGCCGGCCGTCGCCACGGTGGCAATGGTACCGGCCACGACGGTGGTTGTGGCGCCACTCCCGCCGGTCGACGGTTGCGCCGTGCTCACCGGCGCCGGTGTCGCCGCCACGGCCGCGGCCGGCGTCGACGAGGGAGCGGCCGCGTGCGCCACCGGCGCCGGGGCCGCGCTATTGGCTACCGGCAGCGGGACGGGGAGCCAGCCCATGGCGGTGAGCGTCTGGTCGCCGAGCAAGCCGAGCTCCACGGCATAGGGCGTGCCGGCAAACTCCGGGTGGTATTCGAAGCGGGCCCGCTGGAAATACTGGATCGTGGCCGGGCCCTTGGCAGTGTCGATCTGCAGTTCCTCGGAAATCGGGTATCCGAAGACGGTGATACCGCCCCGGGACTGGAAGTATTGCAGGAAGCCGTAGTTGATGGAGTGCCCCGTCTGCGGGAAGTAGGCGTGTTGGGCGTTGGAAGCGAACGCAGCCACCTTGGCAAAAGGCTGCTGGTCCTTGGTGAGCGCGTCACCGAGCAGGGTGAGCTGCACCTGCTCACCGGCCGCCAGCTCCGGGTGGTATTCGAAGCGAGCCCGCTGGAAGTATTGCACCGTCATGCCGTCCTGTTTGAAGGCTTCGGTGCGCGGATAGCCGAAGGCGTCAAGGCCGCCGTGGTCCCGGTAGAACTGCAAGAAGGGCCAGCCCACCGCGTGACCGGTCTGGGGAAAATACTGTTTCCCAGCGCCCGAATCGGGCGGGACCGCGATCGTCGGCAGGTTCGGGCCGACGGTGACGCGCAGCCAGAAGACCGGACCGAAGGTGTTGCCCTGGCTGTCCGCCAGGCGCCACTGCTGCTGCTCCGAGGTACCCGTCGCGTCCAGCGGCGCCCGCAGGGTCACGCTGACATTGGCGTCGGCGCCCGGCGGCACCGGATCAATAGTGGCCGTACTGAGCACCTGGAAGGCGCTGGTCCCCTGCAAGGCCAGGTGGCTGTTGGCCGGCCAGGGCTGGCTGCCGTCGTTGCGCAGCGACCAGGCTTTGGTGAAGGTCTGGCCGCCGTCGACGCTGCTGCCGTCCGGGAAGTTCACGTCGCTCACGAAGGCCGCGTCCAAGCCGCTGGAACGGGCACCGCCCGTCGGCAGCGTCGGCGTCGTCGGTGCATTCGCGATGTTCACGATCGTGGGTGCGTGGAGCACGCTGGACGGGGCGTTGCCCGACACATACCTGCCGCCCTCGGTCGGCACGCCCTTGTTCGCCGTGACATCGGCGAACGTAACCGGCAGCGACTGGCTGAACCATGAATGGGGATCCGTCTTCTCCACCTGGAAATGCAGGTGCGGGCCGCTGGCGAAGCCGGTCGCGCCGCTATAGGCGATCGGTTGCCCCTGGGCGACGTGGTCGCCCACGTGGACCAGCGCCCCGTTCAGCATGAGATGGAGGTAGACGCCGCTGGTGCCGTCCCCCTGGTCAATCACGACATAATTGGCCTTGGATATGTCTTCCTTCCAGTCGGTGCCGCCGACGTTGCTGTCCTGGCGGACGTAACGCACGACGCCGCCCCGGGCCGCTTCGACGACGCTGCCGGTGGGCATTTCGAAATCCCAGGCATACGCCTGCGCGCCGGTGTGGCTGAACGACCCGTTATTGCCCTGGACGCACTCGGACGAGACGCCGCGCGGCCAGGGCAGGAGGTAGGGGGACGGCCCCGGCACGGCGGTGGCGATCGGCGTTGGCGTCGCGGCGGCGGCCTCTGCCTCCGTTGGGGCGCTGAAACGAGGGAACGTCAAAAGGAGGCTCAGGAACAGGGCAATGGCGCCGAACAGACGAACGCACAGCAGCCTGGCTGCATGGCGACAACGGCTCACCGCAGAGACCAATGAGGTTGGTACATCGGGGCGCATCCTAACACCGAGCAATGGAGCGCCTTTGTGCCGGCCAGGGAAATGCCCCGAATGTCCCAGTGCACTCGTCCGAAAGTGTCACCCGAGCGTCACCCGATTGGCCGGTGGATGCCGGGGTACACTTGACAAAGGCCGTTATTGATCCGGCGGAGCGTCCTTGCCGGCGACCTGGAAGGGGGATGCGCAATGCCCGTTCCGGCGGCAGACAAATCGCCCGCGCCCGGATCGCGCGGCCATAGGATCGACGCGTTGGAAGAGGAACAGCGGCGTCTGGCCCGGATCGTCCACGATGGTCCCGCCCAGGTGCTCACGAACCTCGCGCTGCACAGCGAAATCATCGAGCGCCTGATCGGCGTCGACGATGTCCGCGCCGCCCACGAGGTCCGCGAAATGCGCAACGATGCCCTGGCGGCCGCCGAAGAGATGCGCCAGATGATCTACCAACTGGCGCCGCCCGGGCTGCTCCAGCGCGACCTGGCCGAGGTCCTGCAAGAGCACGCCGATCGCCTCCAGCAGCGCTACGGCATGTCGGTGCAATTGGAGGTGAGCCCGGGCCTCCCGATCGCCAAAGGCGACCAGATCACCATCTTTCGGGTCGTGCAGGAGGCGCTGCAGAACGCGCTGCGCCATAGCCGGTCGGCCACGACGTGGGTACGGTTGTCGCGCCACGGGCGTGACATCCTGGCCGAAGTGTGGGATCGTGGCGCCGGGTTCGATCCGGACGATTCCATCCTCCGGGACGGCCGGCATCTGGGCATTTCCGGCATGCGCGAACGCGCCCAGCTCGCCGGTGGGGCCCTGTCCGTCGAGAGCAAGCCGGGGGGCGGCACCCACGTGACCCTTCGACTCCCGCGGTAGCGGCCCGAAGATCCCGTGCGCCGATGCGCCCTCCAATAGCCGGACCGTCCCATTTGGCAACACATTCGCTCGGAAGCGCGTATCATGATCATGAGGAAGAAGTGCCCGGTCCGTTCCTCGGCAGCGTTGCCGTGGCTCACTGCCTGGTTCAGGCCGCACACACGCCGAGAAGGGGTGGAGACGGACGGAGCATGGTGATGAGCAAAGTACTCATCGTCGACGACGACGCGGTCATCGTCGAGATGATGACGCAGATCCTTCAGGAAGAGGGACTGGCCGTCGTCACGGCCCTGGAGCCATTGCGCGTCTACGACGCGGCCAAGCGCGAGCGGCCCGATGTCATTCTGTTAGACATCATGATGCCCTATCTCGACGGCTGGGATGAGCTGCAACTCCTGCACGTCGACCCCGACACCTCGCACATTCCGGTGGTATTTGTGACCGCCAAACACGGTGAGTTCGATTCCTTGCCTTCCGAGCGACGCGGCGAATTCTTCGATTACCTGTACAAGCCGTTTGAGATTGACGACTTGGTCGCGAAAGTGCGCGCCGCCCTGGAGTCCCACACCGCGCGCCAGCCTGCCGAACGCTAACCGCCTGCCCGCTACTTCAGCCAGAGCGGCAACAGGAAGGACAGCGCGATCAGCACCACCAGGGCGCTGACGGTGAGCACGGCAACTCGGCGCAAGTCGCGCTTGACATAGGAATAGTCCCCGAACAGCCGGAGGCTGGCCTCGCGCGTGCGCGCCGCCGCGGCGCGGGAGGTCGCGGCGTGGGGCACGTGGATCGTACTGTCAGAAGCCGTCACCACCGGCGCCCGGACCGGACGCGTCCCGAAGGGCGGCGCAGAAACGCCGCGTCCGCTCTCCCTCGGCTCCGCTGGCGGAACGGGCGGCGCGGGTACCACCACTGGCGCCGCCCGCCCCTCGACGCCATTGGTCGGAGTGCTCTCCACCGGCGGCCGCCGGACCGGGCGCCGGATCGGCGTCGGCGTGGGGGCCGGGCTCACCGGCTTGCGCGCGACCGGACGCGGACCGGGGGCGGCATTGCCCGGTTCCTGGCTGACGCGGACGGTGGGACGAGATCGTTGCGGCTTTGCCACCTTACTTCCCCCTTGGGCCTCCCTCATCCTCGTCCGGCACAGTATACCCTGATGCGCCGGGGCGGTCCGAGCTATGCCCCCCCGCGCCCCGCTGCCACACCGACAACCAGAACCTGAGATGCAACGTCGCCGGTTCGCCCTCAGCGCGACGAATGCGGAAGCTCTCCACACCGGCGGGCCGTTCCGCCAGGAGGCGATCGATCAAGGCCCGCATCTGCGGCCCGCCCGTGCCACGCGTGAGCCATTCTTCGTAATCCATGCCGAAGGGGATCTGGCTCTCGCTGACCAGGGCCAGTCCGGCGCGCTCGCCCGTCGCCCGCAGTGCCTCCGGCGTCAGGCAGGCCCAGTGCGACGGGTCGCGAAGGCGCTCAATCTCCTGATGCCAGGCGGCGGCGGGGCCGTCCGCGGTCGCCACATGGTCGGCGACCAGGACGAGCCCGCCGGGACGGACCACGCGTGCCATTTCCGCCACGCAGCGGCCGGGCACGGGGATATGATGCAGGCTGAAGCGCGTCACGGCACCATCGAGAGCGCCATCGGCAAACGGCAGTTGCAGGGCATCGCCCCGGATGAAGCCGGCGTTGGCGATCGCCGCCCGCGCCGCCTCCCGGCGGCCCAGGTCCAGCATCGCCTGCGTCAGGTCGATGCCGATGATCCGCCGTACTCTGGGCGCCAGCGCGCGACTGATCAGCCCGGGCCCGCAGGCGACCTCGAGCCAGGTCTCGGACGCCGACGCGGCCGGCATGCTGTCGACGATCGTCTGCAGCGTCTCCGCCGAGCGCATGACCGGCGCCACATTGAACGCCGCCGACTGGCGAGTGAACTCCTTGAGGATGGCGTCGGTGTGCATGGTGTCCAAAAGCTCCGCTAAGGCCGCCCGCCGATCACCGCATACTCGAAGCTGTCCGCCAGCGCCCGCCAACTGGCCTCAATGACGTTGGAGGAGCCGCCGACGGTGCTCCAGGTGCGGTGGCCGTCGGTCGATTCGATCAACACCCGCACCCAGGCGGCCGTCCCGGCGGCCTCATCGAGCACGCGCACTTTGTAATCGTCGAGGCGGACATCATGAAGTTTGGGGAAGTACGGCAACAGCGCCTTGCGCATCGCCGCGTCGAGGGCGTTCACCGGCCCATTGCCGTCCGCCACCGTATGCACCGCCTCCTCCCCGATCTGGAGTTTGACGGTCGCCTCCGAGAAGGTCGCCAGCTCGCCCCGCTTCTGGGTCATGATGACGAGGTCTACCACCTGGAAGGGCGGCCGGTACGTCGGGTCGGCGCGCCGCATGAGCAGTTCCAGCGACGCCTCGGCCGCTTCGAACTCGTAGCCCTGGCTCTCCAGGAACTTCACCTGGTCGGAGACCTCCTTGGCGATCCCCGGGTTTCCTGCCAGGTCGATGCCGAACTGGCCGGCCTTCAGCAGATAGGTACTCCGCCCGGAGAGCTCGGAGACGAGGATGCGCTGCGTGTTCCCCACCAGGCTGGGATCGACGTGCTGGTAGGTCGTGGCGTCCTTCAAAATGGCGTTGGCGTGGTAGCCCGCCTTGTGGGCGAAGGCGCTCTCCCCGACGTAGGGCAAGGCGTTGGGATGGCTGAGGTTCGCGACCTCACTGACGTACCGGGAGACCTCCGTCAGTTCGGCGAGCTTTTCCGCCGGCAGGCAGGCGTAGCCGAGCTTCAACTGCAGGTTGGGGATGATCGAACAGAGATTGGCGTTGCCGCAGCGTTCGCCATAGCCGTTGATGGTGCCTTGCACGTGCGTCGCGCCGTGGGCAACGCCCGCCAATGTGTTGGCGACGCCCAACTCGGCGTCGTTGTGGGTGTGGATGCCGAGGCCCACCGCGGTCGCCCCCCGCGCCGCATCCACGCCAGCGCCGATCTCCTCCGGAAGCGAGCCGCCGTTGGTGTCGCAGAGCACCAGGCGATCGGCGCCGGCCTCGGCGGCCACGCGCAGCACCTGCAGCGCGTAGTCCCGGTTGCGCTTCAACCCGTCGAAGTAGTGCTCAAGGTCCACGAACACCAACGGGACGTGCCGTTTGAGGAAGGCAACCGAGTCGCCGACCATGCGCAGATTCTCTTCCAGCGTCGTCTGCAGCACGTTCGTGACGTGGAAGTCCCAACTTTTCACCACGATGCAGACCGCCCTGGTCTGCGCGTTGACGAGCGTCTGCAGGTTACTGTCGTCCTCCGGCCGGATATCCTTGCGGCGACTGCTGCCGAAGGCGACGATGGTGGCGTGCTGCCAGGCCATCGCCGCCGCTTGCCGGAA
>JAICXR010000159.1 GCA_025980355.1 Chloroflexota bacterium
CTCATGGCGTCGGCGGCGGCGACTCGCTCCGCTTCGCGCAGCAGGAGGCGCAGCGGCCAGGCGCTGTTCGCCAGGAGCTCGTTGACCTGGAGGAGCACACGGGGGTCCAACGTGGCCAGGCGACCGAAGAGCTTCAGGAAGACCTGGTGGGTCAGTTCGGCGTCCGGCATTGCCCGATGCCGTTCCTCCTGCGCAACGCCGAGCGCCTCGGCCACGGCCAGGAGGCCATAGCTCGGCAGGCCG
This sequence comes from Chloroflexota bacterium, assembly GCA_025980355.1. Classification (GTDB taxonomy): domain Bacteria; phylum Chloroflexota; class UBA4733; order UBA4733; family UBA4733; genus UBA4733. The sequence goes on from JAICXR010000159.1 coordinate 244, forward strand.
GGCAAGAGGAGTCCGGCCAGGTCGTAGGTATCGAAGCCGAGGTTGGCGACTGCCAGTCCCTGACGACGAAGACGGTCCCGATCCAGCTCCACGGAGTGGGCGACCAGCGGCAGGTCCTCCAGAAACGCCGTGAGTTGCGGCTGGATGTCGTCGAAGGCGGGCGCCGTACGCAGCGCGGCCTGGGTAAGGCCGGTCAGGCGTTGCACGCGCAAGGTCGGCGGGCGGCGTGGCCGGACCAGGGTCTGGAAACGGTCCAGCACCCGATCCCCCTGGAACTTCACGGCGCCGATCTCCATGATCTCGTCGTCGTCGCCGTTGCCGGTGCCTTCCAGGTCGAAGGCGATAAAGGGCGTGGGTGGGCTGTCACTCATCGGACGAGCAGCGGCAGCAGCGGGCGAATGGCGGCGAAGGCGCGAGCGCGGTGGCTGCGGCGATTCTTCTCTTCCGGCGCGAGTTGGGCGTAGGTCAGCCCCAGGTCAGGGAGCAGGAACAGCGGGTCGTAGCCGAAGCCGCCCTCGCCGAGCGGTTGCCATGCGATGCGTCCGGCGACCTCGCCCCGCGCCGCGGCGCTGGCGCCGGCGGGCTGGCAGACGGCGATGACACAGACGAATCGCGCGCCGCGCTGCGCGTCCGGCACGCTCGCCAGCCGCTGCAACAGCAGCGCATTGCGTTCCGGCGCGCCGACCGCCCCGGCCCAGCGCGCCGAGCGCACACCGGGCTGGCCGTCCAGGGCGTCGACCTCCAGGCCGGAGTCGTCGGCCAGCGCCGGGAGTCCGGTGGCCAGCATGGCCGCCCGCGCCTTGAGCGCCGCGTTCTCCGCGAACGTCGCGCCGCTCTCGTCTACCGCCTCGGCAACGCCCAGGTCGGCCAGACTGCGCGCGTCGATCCCGAGCGGCAGCAACAGCTCCCGGAACTCCGCCACCTTCCCCGGGTTGTGGGTGGCGATTACGAGCGTGACGATTGTGCCGCCCCAATCCGGCCGGTCGGCCCGAGGAGACGATCGATGGCCTGCTCGACGACGCCCCGCTCGCCGCGGTAGGCCAGCAACTCCGGCGCCTCGAGGAGGGGGAAGAGGCGGACCTCGGCGATTTCCCCATCGTGGTCGTTGACGTCGCCGCCGAGCGAGCGCATGAGGAAGAAATGCACGACCTTGTGGACGCGCGCCCGGGCCGGCGTGTAGAACCAGTAGTTGATCTGATCGATCTTTTCGACGATCTCGGCGTGCAAGCCGGTTTCTTCGCGCACTTCCCGCACGGCCGCCTCCTCCGGGCTCTCGCCGGCCTCCAGCGTGCCCTTGGGCAGGCACCAGACGCGGCGGTGGTTTGGCGTGACCAGCGCGACATCGAAGTCGCCCTCGGCGCCGCTGATCACGACGCCCCCCGCCGACACAGCATTGATCGTCGGCGCTTCGCTGATCGGGGCGGCGCGGGTGCGCGGGTACTGTCTCTGCATCAATCATTCTAGTATAGCGCCGAACTCCCCTTTTTCTTGTTGCTTGTCAAGCCGATTGTTATACTCGCTGCCAAGGGGGAGAGTACACATGGCGCGTCTGGCTTGCCTTGATATCGGCTCTTCCACGATCGCCGCCGTTATTGCCAGTTGCGAACCGGGTTCGCGACCCGCCGTCCACGGCACGGGCTGGGCGCCGGCGGCCGGCGTCGAACGGGGGAATATCGTCGACCTACCCGCCGCCGGCCGCTCCCTCGCCGCGGCGCTGGAAGCGGCCGAGCGGGACGCCGGCTGCCGGGTGGGCCAGGCGATCCTCGCCCTCGGCGGCCAGAGCATCCAGGCATCGCAACGGCGGGGGCAACTGACGCTGGGCCGGGAACCGGTGCGCATCACGCGCAAGCACGCCTCCCGCGCCGTCAACTCCGTCGTCGCCGCCGGGACCGAACCCGGCACCGAGTTCATCCACGTCATCCCGCGCCGCTTCTGGCTCGACGGGCAGCACCTGGTACGCAACCCGCTGGGCATGCCGGCGTCCCGCCTGGAGGTGGAAACGCACGCCATCAGCGCCGAGAGCGCCGCCTTGCGCAACGCCCTGCGCTGCGTGCAGGATCAGGGCCTGGATGTCCGGGAGGTGGTGCTGGCGTCGCTCGCCGCCGGCGAGGCCCTGCTGACGCCGCAGGAGCGCGAGGCGGGCGCGATCCTGCTCGACCTTGGGGCCGCCAGCACGGGCGTGCTGGTGTATTCGCAGGGCACACCGGCGGTGACGCTCAGCGTGCCGATCGGCGGGCGCCAGGTCACCGGCGACATCGCGATGGTGCTGCGCGTCTCGCTCCGGCAAGCCGAGCGACTGAAGCTGAGCTTCGGACGGGCGATCGGGTCGGTCGTGCCGGAGCGCATGCTGGAGGTACCGGACGACGAAGCCATCGGCGTCGATCCCATCTCCCAGCGCCTGCTCTGCGAGGTGATCGAGGCGCGCTGCGAGGAGATTTTCGAGCAGGTGATGCAGGCGATCGCCGGCACGGACTTTGCGGAACCGTTGCCATCCGGCATCGTCCTCACCGGCGGGGGGGCGGCGTTGCCGGACATCGATGGCCTGGCCCGGCGCATGTTCGCCTTGCCGGCCCGCACCGCGGCTATCCGCTTCCCGGGCGCCGCGGCGAGCGCGATGGCGCCGTCGTGGGGCACCCTCGCCGGCCTCCTGCACTGGTTGCAGCGGGGCCAGCCCGACCTGTTGCCCGAGGCCGGCGCCACCCGGCGCCTCGGGTCCCCGGTGGGTCGATTGATGCGACAATTGCTACCGCTGGGAGGAGAATAGGGTGCAGCAGGCTTCCCGAGACGGCGACGTGGAGAGCTTCGCCGAGATCAAGGTCATCGGCGCCGGCGGCGGCGGCAGCAACACCATCGACCGGATCGTCGATGCCCACGTCCAGGGCATCCAGCTCGTGGTCGTGAACACCGACCGCCAGGCGCTCCTGCGCAGCGGCGCACCCACGAAGATCGCCATCGGCGATCGCCTCACCAAAGGGCTGGGCGCCGGCGGCAACCCGGAGATCGGCGAGCGTGCGGCGGAGGAGAACCGCGACGAATTGATCGAGCAGTTGCGCGGCGCCGATATGGTCTTCATCACCGCCGGGATGGGCGGCGGCACGGGTACCGGCGCGGCGCCGATCATCGCCAAGTACGCCCAGGAGGTCGGTGCGCTCACCATCGGCGTGGTGACGAAGCCGTTCCGCTTCGAGGGCGCCCGCAAGCAGCGGTTGGCCGACGAAGGCATCACGCGCCTCACGGAGCACGTCGACGCCCTGATCATCGTCCCCAACGACCGGCTCATCTCCCTGGCGGACAAGCGCATGTCCGTGCAGGACGCCTTCGCGCTGGCCGACGACGTCCTGCGCCAGGGCATCCAGGGCATCTCCGACATCATCACCATCCCCGGCCTGATCAACGTGGACTTCGCCGACGTGAAGGCGGTGATGCAGAAGTCGGGCACGGCGCTGATGGCGGTCGGCCACGGCGTCGGCGACACGCGGGCCATCGACGCCGCCAAGAAGGCGATCGAGAGCCCCCTCTTAGACGCCTCGATCAGCGGCGCAAAAGGGGTGCTCTTGAACGTCACCGGCGGCTCCGACCTCTCGCTCTTCGAGGTGACGGAGGCGGCCAACCTGATCCACCAGGAGGTGGACCCGGAGGCGCAGATCATCTTCGGCGCGGTGATCGACGACCGCATGCAGGGGTCGATCAAGATGACGGTGATCGCCACCGGCTTCAGCGGCCAGGGCCACCGCCCGACGACAGCCCCGCCTTCCTTCAGTCGGCCCCCCGTGGCCCCACCGCCGCCCGAACCGCGCCGCCCCGAGCCGGAGCCGCGCCGCAACGCCGACCAGAGCCAGATCCCGGCCTTCCTGCGCCGGAGGAACCCGTAGATACTGGCGTCAAGTCGCCGACCCTTTGCCTGTGGGCACCGTTGTAAAGCCTCCGGCGATGCAGTGACAACGTTTTACATTGTCAAGGGATTCCCGTCCTGTGTGGACCATCAATCTTGAAATCAGTGACGGCGTTCCGGACAAGCTTCGGTGGAAGCATGCGGTGGAGTGGCCCGCGCCCCGCGGGATGAGTATTCAAGGATCCCATCGAGTACCGAGCCCCATGTCACCAACAGGCGCGGCCGGCATCGTGCGCAGATTATGCAAAGGCGAGGACAACAGCCAGGCGATGCTGAGGCAACACCCCAGCGCCGCGCCAAAGAGCGTCGGCCGCACGCCGATCTGGCTGGCGAGCAGGCCGGCGACGATCGCCCCGAGCGGCCCCACGCCGCCCTCCAGCACCTGCATGGCGGCATTCACGCGCCCCAGGAGTCGCGGTGGCGTGATCGACTGGCGCAAGGTCAGCGCGTTCACCTCGTAGATCGGCTGACCCGCGTCGAAGGCCTGGCATAAGGCTAGCATACCGAAGCCCATCAGTAGCGGCCCGTGGGCGAGCGGGATCAGGAAGACGGTGAGACTGCCCGCCAGCACCGTGGCAAGTACGATAGGCCCGATGCCACACCGGCGCGTCAGCGGCCCGACCAGGAACGTCCCGAGCAGATTGCTCAGGCCACCGATGCCGACCGTCACCCCAAGGAGGACGGGACCCAGCGCCAGGTCGTGCAAGACGTAGAGGGCGTAGAGGGCGCCGATCCAATTGCCGAAGAAGCTGCGCGTCACCGAGAACCCAGCAAACGCCCGCAGCAAAGGGTGGCGCGCCACCGTCGTGAGACCTTCGGCGATATCGCGAACAACTGTCCCCCGTACCGGCGAACGGACCGGCGCTGCCTCCCGGCGAATCAGGGCGATCGACCCCGCCGAGCAGAGGAAGGAGACCGCATCGACCAGCAGCGTTAGGGGCGCGCTGACCAGTTGCACCAACACGCCGGCGAGACCCGGCGTCACGATCTCCGCGGTGGCCGCACTCGCCGCCAGCCGGCTATTCGCCGCGAGCAACCGCTCGCCCGACACGAGGCCCGGCAGGAAGCTTTGGTAGGCCACGTCGAAGAGCACGGTCAGTACACCCGTCAACGCGGCGACCAGGAACAGCTGCCCGATCTGCAGCCGTCCCAGCATCGCCGCAACCGGGATCGACACCAGCAACACGGCGCGCCCGACATCAGACCCGATCATCAGCGGGCGGCGGCGCAGGCGGTCGCCCCAAACGCCGGCGAACAGCCCGAAAAGCGCAAACGGCAACGCTTCCGCCGCCACCAGGAGGCCCATCTGGAACGGCGGCGCCTCGAGCACCAGCACGGCCGTCAAGGGCAGGGCGCTGCCGGTGATGCCCGACCCGAACTGGGAGATGGTTTGGCCCGACCAGAGCTTGAGAAAATCCGGCTGTTGCCGCAGCCACTGTTGCACGCGCACGGTGCTTCATCCCTTCCGCGCGAGCCGCCGGCCGTGGATGCCGATGGTCAGCGGCTGGCGAACATGACCAACTGACTCACAAGTAACCAGCGAGCCCAAGCGGTGATGAACGGCGCGAGAGGGACGCCTATCCGAAACGACGGCTGGCGGGGGGGCCTATAGGTACATGGTAGGGAGGAAACCAATCACCGTACCGCGTTATGCGGGGATTACGGCGACTCAAACCTACCGCCGGCGTTATCTCGCGCCGTCGGCGGTTGTGATGAGGAGGATATCACCGCAACGAGCCCGCATCGGCGTCGTCCTCTCTCCGCAAAGTGCGCCACACGTTCTCGCGGCGAGCGCGGGGAGGCCCCCTCCGGCTCGCACCGCGCCTCCAGCGAGCAACCGACCGGCGCGAGAACCTGTGGCGCACTTCTCCCCATGATCAGTACAGCGGTTGCGCACACGATACGGCATACTGGGGGACCTGTCAAAAAATGTGAGGCGGTGACAAGTAATGCGTGCAGCAGACATCCAACCTGACCGTGACCCCGCGATTCACCATGCCGCGGCGCAACTCCAAGAGTTAATGCATGCAAAGTATCCAGGAGCGACCTTTGTTGTCGCCGAAGGCGATGATCCAGAGGGGGTGTATGTTCACGTCACCGCGGACGTCGATGATCTAGCGACCGTTCTGGAGACAGTAGCGGACCAGCTATTCGCGTACCAGGTGGAACAGGAGCTAGCGATCTACGTGGTTCCACAACGGCCCCTTCATCGCACTCTGTTGAACATTGAAGCGCAGCGGCAGGGCCGTCGGCTCAGCCCTATACACGCCTACAGTTCTCCCTAGTTGTGGGGTCATGACGCCGTGGGCGGCGTTGGAAACGTCAGCCAGCCTGTATAGGGAACTCCGACCGGAGCACGGCGTACATCGCCACGTCCTCCATCGTCTCGCCTTTGCGCAGGTAGCCGCGCAGGGTCCCCTCATAGCGCATCCCGATCTTCTCCATCACCCGTGAGGAGCCGCGATTACGCGGAAAGCAGCCCGCTTCGATCCGGTAGAGCCCGCGCTCGGCAAAGCCGTATGTAACGACGCGGTAGGCCGCCTCCGTGGTGTAGCCCTGGTTCCAGTACGTGACACCCAGCCAGTAGCCCAAGCCGCCCCGCGGGTGTCGCGCGTGCAAGCCCAGCGAGATTGCTCCGAGCAGCACAGCATCGTCCCGCCGAACGATGGCCCAAGTGAGGCCGATTCCCTGTTCCGCCCGCTCCTCGTGGCCGGCAATCCAGGTTTCCGCCATCCCATCCAGGTAGGGGTGCGGCAAGTTGAGCGTGGTCGCCGCGACCTCGGCGGCACCGGCGAGCCGCTGCACGTTAGTCGCGTCTGCAAGGGCGAAGGGGCGGATGGTCAGCCGTGCCGTGTGAAGCGTTGGAATGTGCGCACTCACGATGGGTGCTTCCTCTCGGCGGTAGGAACGGCGCGCCCCCGCACGGCTCGCCGCCGTCTAGCGGGCCAGGGCGGCGAGGAAGGCGCCCGTGGGGGCGCCGAGCCCCGTCACGTCGTCGTAGCCGGCGGTGGTCTTCAGGCTGAGCGTCTGGTTGAAGGTGCGCAGCGAGTACCGTATCCCGGCGCTGGCGTCCACGGAGTTCGCGTAGTCGGCGCGCACCGTCGCCACCGTCGAGGCGGGGCTGGTCACGTCGTGGAAGGCCGTCGAGCCGGCCAGCGCGTACAGGGCCGGGTTGACGAACCCGTGCGGACTATCCTTGGCCTGGTCCGCCAGCGCCATGATCCCCGCCAGCAGCGGAGACGCGAGGCTGGTGCCACCGATGCGGTACTC
>JAICXR010000010.1 GCA_025980355.1 Chloroflexota bacterium
AGCTGGCGGGCGCCAAACGTAGCTCGGCGGCGCGGTTGCGGAGCGTGGCCGTCAACCGGGCCACCGCTCCCCGCGGGCGGGGGATGCCCAGAAAGGGCGGTGCGAGGTCCGGCGCCGGGATGGTGCAAAAGAGGAAGGGCGATATGGTGGCCCAGGGTAGGCGCAGCAGGCCGGCCGCCAGCGGCACGCCCAGGGCGATGCCGTCGTTGATCAGAACATCGGGGCGCCAGGCGGCACTGGCGGTCACGACGTCCTGGCCCTGCGCCGGGGCGTCCTGCACGGCGACATCGCCGAACAGGCGCGCCAGGACCTCGGCATTGGGGAGGCGGTGCAGTTCGGGGAAGGCGACCTCCAGGCGGTTGTAGTCGCGGTCCGGCAAATGCACCGGCGACAGGTAGGTGACGCCGGCGCCCTCGACCGTCGCGCGGTAGGCCGTTGCCGTGAGCACGGCGACCGCGTGGTCGCGTGCCAGGAGCGCCTGGGCGACGGCTAGCAGCGGGTGGACGTGCCCGGACCAGCCCAGACAATGGAGGAGAAAGCGGGCGATGGTTAGATCGCTTCCAGTGGCGGAATCCCCAGGAGCAGCAAGGTATTGCGGAAGGTCTGGCGGAAGGCTTCGACCAGGCGGATGCGGAACCGGCGCATGGCCGGATCGGTCTCCCGGTAGAGCGGCGGCGTGTGCTCGTAGAAGTCGCTGAACGCCGTTGCCAGGTCGAAGGCGTAGCGCGCCAGGATGGCGGGGGCCAAGCGGGCGCCGGCTTCCTCCACGGTCGCCGGCAGGCGCCCCAGCGCCAGTGCCAGCGCCTTATCCGCCGGCAGGATCGCCGGTGGCGGACCCGCGTCCGGCGCGGCGCCCGACCGCTGCAGCACGTTGCAGGCGCGGGCATAGGCGTACTGCAAGTAGACCCCGGTGTCGCCGGTGTGGCGCAGGGCGTCGTCGAAGTCGAACGGGATGACCTGAGTGAGGCCGAACTTCAGCAGGTAGTAGCGCACGGCGCCGGCCGCCAGCGCCTCGGCCGTGGCAGGGTCCGTGGACTTGCCGCGCCCGGCCGCCTGCTGCTCCTCCAGCTTCGTCGCCATGTGTTGCGTCGCCAGGTTGAGCAGGTCGTCGGCCTTCACTTCGATGCCCTGGCGGCCGGAGAAGGCGTAGGTCGCCTTCCCCTCCTCGACCGGCACGCCGAGCGTGCGGGCGGCCTCGGCGGAGAGGGCGACGACCTCGTAGGAGAGGTGGACCGACGCCGCCGCCTGCCCCAGAAAGCCGAGCCGGCGTAGCGACTCGTAGACGACCTCCTGCGGATACGACTGGCGCACGTCGATGACGTTGATGACGCGCGTCGCATGCCCGAACGGCGTCGGCGGGCGCTGCGCCGGGTCGCTGGTGGTGGTCCAGAGGTCGCTGCCATCCCACTGCCGGTCCCAGCGCCGGTAGCCGAAGTCGCGGTCCAGCAGGCCGAATTTCCAGAGTTGGTACGCGAGGTCCTTCCCGGTGTAGGTGACCACGCCATCGCTCTTCACCAGCACCTTGTCGCTGGAGCGTTCGCCGGTATCCGTCGTCACCGTGCCCTCGCCGAAGGGCACCACCCAGCAGCCGGCCAGCGGCCCGCTGTCCGGATGATCCAGCAGCTGACGGTCGCGGAGCATGGCGAAGGCGTGCTGCCAGAAGCCGAGGGCCAGGATGTCCGATTCCCAGGTCAACAGGTCGTAGGCCACGCCGACCCGGCTCATCGTCCGCAGGTGGCGGGTGACGATGCGCAGCGACAGGTCCTTCGCCAGATCGGCCGTCGCGCTCCCCCGTTCCTCGATCTCCCGTAACGCCTGTTTCCGGCGCTCCAAGAGGCTCGGGTCGGCCTCATAGCGGCGCTGGATCTCGGCGTAGACCTGGGACGCGAAGTAGTCGAAAGGGACCGATTCATCGTACTCCCGCCCCAGCAGTTGCATCCCGACCACGACGTCGGCCACCTGCACGCCCGTGTCGTCGATGTAGTTCTGCACCTCGATGTCGTTGCCGAGGGCGCGGAGCACGCGAGCCACCGTGTCGCCGAGGCAGGCGTTGCGCAGGTGGCCGACGTGGGCGGCTTTGTTGCTATTGATGTTGGTGTGCTCGATGACGAGCTTGCTGCCGGTCCTCGCCGTGGCGTGGCCATAGCGGTCGCCTTCGGCCAGGATGCCCTCCGCGAGGTCGCCGGCATACGACGCTTCATCGATGAAGAAGTTGACGAAGCCGGGTGGCGACACGCTGACACGCAGGATGTGGGGCGGCAGTGATGCTTCCAGCGTCGCCGCCAGACGTTGCGCCAGCTCCAGCGGTCGCTGGCCCAGCCGCTTGCCGAGCGACAGGGCGATCGGTGTGGACAGATCGCCGAACTCCGGTTTGGCCGACGGCCGAATCTCGACGCGGGCCCCGACGCGCGCCACCCGCAGGCGATCCAGCGCCGCTTCCACGCCGACGCGCAGCGCCTCCTCGATCGTCTGAACCACACCGATTCCTTGCTAGTGCGCCGGCAGAGCCAACGGTCAGTGTACCAGCGGCGTCGGCGCCAGGATGAGCGGATACTCCGCCTCCTCCGGCCGGCCGACGAGCCGGGGAGCGACCTGTGAGCGGTCTTCCACCGCCGCGAAGGCGACATCGGCGCTGAGGCCGAGGGGAACCAGGGCCATGGCGCTGCGGGAGGCGCGCAGGGCGGCGAGGCCGTCGGGCATGGCCGTGGTCAGGGCGACGGCAATGCTGGCGGCGTCGCTGAGCTGCGCCTCGCTACCGAGCAGCTCGACCGCTCGGGCGACCAGCCGGCCGGCGGTCCACACGTCGTCCAGCGCGAGGTGGCGATTGCTGCCGGCGCAGACGACGGTGAGCGCCCCCACCAGGCGGGCTTCTCCAACGGCGGCCGCGACCACCGCGCCGGCGTTGGCCAGGCAGCCGACGAAGACGGCCGGGCCGGCGGCGACGGCGTGCAAGGCGACGGTGCCGTTCGTGGTACACAGCACCGCCGGCCGCCGATCGAAGCGCTCGGCGGCGAACGCCACCGGCGAATTGCCGTAGTCGAAGCCCTCCGGCCGCGCGCCGCCCTCCTCGCCGCAGAGCACGAGGCCGTGGGCGCGGGCAAATGCCCTCCCGGCGTCCAACGTCCGCGCCACGTGGATCGCCGGACAGCCGCGGTCAAAGAGGGTGACGATGCTCGTGCTGGCCCGGATGACGTCCACAACGATCGCCACGGTCGACTGGGGAGCGAGGACTTCCCCTGGCAGGAACGCGACGTCCACGTGCAGTGTCACGTGGGCGGCCTGGTCGGCGGCGGCCGAAGGGCGGTGGGCGGCGTGACGGTCACGGCGTGCCGACGGGCCGGAGCATGAGCGGCGAACGCAGCTCCCCGCTGCCCTGGGGATTCAGGACCGTCTTGATCTCATATTGCTGGTAGCCGGGCGCGGTGGCCGAGATATCCAATTGGTCGCCGACCGGGACCATGACATCGTAGGAACCGGTGAAGCGCTGCGACTTATTGTCAATCTGCACGACGATTTGGGCCTTGGGGATCTGGACGAAGGAATTAATGTCGATGGCATCGCCGTACATGTGGATTTCGGCGGGGGGACGCTGAATCGAATCGAAGACGTCGCAGGAGGAGAGCCCCGCCATCGCAACAACCAGGGCGACCGCCAGTAGCCACCGCATCCGCATCCCCTCCGCCCCCGCTGTCGCCACCCGTCTTTGAATTGAACCATGCCAATGGGCGAGCCGTGCGAAGCGATCGCCGCGCCGCGTCTGCGGATACGGTCGTGCGTTACTATGGGAGCAAGAGGAGAAACGACAGCGGATGGCCGAGGCAGCGAGTCCCATCGAGGGGGGTAAGCGACGGCGAGACGCGACCAGCTACGTGGTGATGCGCCGGCCGCGGCCCTTGATCATCGGCCGCGCCTCCCAGGCGGACGTCGACGCCGAAGCGTTCGCCCGCTTTGTCGGCAGCTGGGGCAATTTCAGCGCCCACGTCGGCCATCGCTGGGAGCAACTCGCCGGCGATTGGGCGAAGGCGCACGTCGGCCAGACCATGCCGGACGGTGCCGCCTCCTTCGTGCTCCTCCATGTGGAGGAACTGGACCGCGACGTCGATCTGCATCGCGAGGTGGAACGGGTCGGCGTGTCCTGCCCCGATGCCCTCTTCTGCGGCCGTGCCGACGACGGGCAGATCGTCGTGCAGCCCGTGGACTTCAAGGTGTCGCTGGATACCGCCAGCTTCGATCAGGTGGAGGCGACGCGCATCCTGGACCTCGCCACGCGGGGCGGCGAACATACCGTCGCCGCGATCGGGCGCGCGATCGCCCTGGTCGACGCGGAGCCGCCTGTCGATAGGTCCGATGGTCGGGAAGGGGTGCTGGAGCGGTTGGCAACCGGCTCCGTCCGGCCGGTCGGCGGCCTCTTTGTTTCCCCGGACACCGCCTTCAATCGCGTCCACATGCGCAGCCGGGAAAACCAGCACCGGCAACGTCCCCTCCGCCCGGCGGATGTCGTGTTGGTCGCCTGCAGCCCCGAGCAATTCTGCGATGGTCTGCCCGGCTGGGAAGAGGCGCAGGTCCTCATGGCCGCCGACGGCGTGCGGGCCGATGTACCGGGCGACCTCGGGATGGCGGAGCGCTACGCCCGGCTCGGCGCGGGGATCGTCGGGGCCCTGCAGACGATCCATAGTCCCCTCTTCGGCGCCCCGGCCGACCTGGATACCGTCGCGGAATTGCGTGCCCTGGTGGCGGGGCACCGCACCTCGATGGCGGTGCTGGCCGTGCTGCAAGGACGACGGGTTGAGCGCCTGGACCTGTTGCGCCGCCGCGACAAGTTGCTGCACTTCCCGTACCGGATGCCGGCCCTGCTGGAGGCGCTGGGGCCGGTCCCCGGCGGTGAGGCCGGCGCCCTCTGGCCGTCCCCCCTGCTGCGCGACGGCATCGCCGCGCTGCACGCGTCCCACCGGGCGCGCGTCGCCATGGCGGGGGAGCAGTGGCTGGCGCAAGGGCTGGACGATGCGCAGGTCCTGGAACGGCTGGAAGGGGACTGGTCGTCGTTCAAGCGCGCCGCGCGCACCGAGCTGGAGCGCTGGGCGCACGAGGCGAGGGAGCGCGCCTAATGACGGCGGAGGAGCACGTCGTCGCCGTCGATCCGCACCTCGAAGGTCGGCAGCGGCCCACCTTCGATCGGGCTGAGCGCCCGGCCCGGTTGGCCGTAGTTGGCGGTCCAGTGGGTCCCGCATTGCGGACCACGGACGAGGGCACCACTGGTCGCCTGGAACTGGCTGCCGTGCAAGGGGCAGGTGACGATCGTGCCGTCCAGCGCTCCCTCGTGCAGGTGGGCCCGCATATGCGAGCAACGGTTGCTGAGCGCGTAGACCTCGCCCTCCGCGGTGCGCGCCAGCAGTATCTCGCGATGCTCGTGCTCGATCCGGGTGAGGCTCCCTAGCGGCAGCTCCGCCAGGGCGGCCACCCGTGTGAAGTCGGGGCCGCCGATGACGTCCGTGTAGGTCACGGCGGGCGCGACGTCGGGCGCGGCGAAGGCGAAACGCGTCACGGAACAGCGGGCCGGGTCGGGCTCGCGCACGGCGGCGACATCCAACGTCCGGCCTTTGAAGCCGAGGGTGAGGATCTTGATCGGGTCGCCGTGGCTCACGCAGAGGACCGTCTGCCCAGCGTGGCGCTCCACCAGCTCCAGGGCCAGCGCTCGCATGCGCCGCCAGATATCCTCGATCGTCTCGTCTTTGGGATGCTGGCGCGTCTCGTAGACCGTTTTCCCCTCCGGCAAGGCCCGGAAGGCGGTGCCCTGCCAGGACGAGCGCACCTCCGCCAGCGCGCCGCGCACGTAGATCGGGACGCCCGGGTGGCGACGCGCCAGGATGCGCACTGTTTGCCGCGCCCGCAAGAGCGGGCTGGTATAGAAGGCGACGATCGGCTCATCCTGCAGGTAGGTCGCCGCACGCTCGGCGTGATACTTGCCATAATCGCTGATGCCGAAGCGCGCCAGGCGGCCGTAGAGCACGCTTTCCGGGTTGAAGACCTCGGCGTGGCGGACGTACAGGAGGGTCGTTGCCATGGCGACGGTCAGTGCTCGCCCTGGCCGATACGGGCGAAGCCGTAGTTGAGCAGGGCGGTCCCGTCGGCGAAATGGTCTTTACTGCCCAACAAGGCGACCAGCACGGTGTGGCCGTCGCGGGTGGCGGCGGTGACCAGGCAGTACTGGGCGTTGTCCGTCCAGCCGACCTTGACGCCCCAGTCGCCCGGATAGTCCCAGAGCAGGTTGTTCAGGTTGGTCGGGCCGAACCAGCCGTGCGTCTTGGTGGACTCGATGATCTCCTTCTTCGTCCCGACGATCTGCTTGAAGAGCGGATGGCGGGTGACGGCGTCGGCGGTGATGACCGCCAGGTCGTAGACCGACGTGTAGTGCTGGGGATCGTCGAAGCCGACCGGGTTGACATAGTGGGTGTCGTGGAGATGCAGGTCGGCGACTTTCCGGTTCATCAAGGCGACGGTGTGGTCCAGCCCGCCGATCCCCTCGGCGATCGCCCAGCCGGCATCGTTGCCGGAGTCCAACAGCGCGCCGTAGAGCAGTTCTTGCAGCGATAGGATCTCGCCGACCTGGACGCCCATATGGTCCGGGACGACTTCCGTCGCGTCCTTGCTGATCGTGATGGGCAGATCGGGCGAGGCGACGTCGAGGGCGACATCGGCCAGGGTGATTTTGGTCGTGCTCGCCTGGGCGAGACGCTCGTGGGGATTTACCTGGTAGAGGATCTGACGGCTGTCCTCATCGATGACGATCGCCGCCTTGGCGCTGATTACCGGCGGTTGGGCCGGCGGGTGGGTGAGCAGCCAGGCGCTGGAGTAGAACGGGGTCGGCGTCGGCACGGGCGTACTCGTGGCCGTCGGCAGCGCGGTCGGCGTCACCGTCGGCACCGGGCTGGCGTCCGTCCTGCTGAACAGCGGCAGCACGACATCGGCCAAATTCGGCGACGGCGTGGGCGGCGGCACCGCCGTGCCGACCGTCTCGGCAGTGACCACGGGGGCAACAGCGGCCGCGGCAACAGGTTCCCGGTGTCCGGCATCGGCGCGTGAGCGCGTGACCAGCAAGAGCGCGCCGAGGATGCCGACGAATACCAGCAGGAAGGGCGACCAGGCCCGGCGACGGCGACGCAGCGGACGGTAACGGACGGAAATCGGGCGCTGACGAATGGTGTTCAGCGGCGCCTCCCTACGCTGGCGGCCACCGCGTGGCCGTCCGAGTGACGGGGAGTCATTGTAGGGCGCCGGGAACGATGGGGCAACCGGGGGGGACTTTTGGCACGGGGCACGCCGAGCGGCGGCGGCATCTGCGCATTCATTGCGAATACCATTACAAACTGCGTTCTGTGCCATATCCGGTTAACTTCTAAAGAGCGTCGGCGGGAGGACCGGTGCGTGGACCGAGGGGAGGCCGGTGATGAGCGGGGAGGGACACGCGCTGGACGTCCTGCGGCAGATCGCCGAGATCCCCACGGCGCCCTTCCACGAGGAGGCCGTCGCCCGCCACCTCACCGCGAAGCTCCAAGCCGCTGGCCTGACCGTGCGGCAGGACCGCTTCGGCAACCTCCTGGCGCGCTACCAGCGCGGGCGAGGGGCGCGAGCGGTGGCGCTGGTTGCCCATATGGACCATCCGGGCCTCGTCGCGTCGCGCGTCGCCGGTCGGGACGTAACGGCCGAGGTGCTGGGGGGCCTGCAGCCGGGCGTGCTCGCCGCCGGCACGCCGGTCCGCTTTTACGACGGCGCCGCTGCCTACGCCGGGACGGTCACGGAGTACCTGCCGGCATCCGCGGAGCGGCGGGCGGCGGTACGCGCGGACGTGGCCGGTCCCGTACCCGTCGATTCGTTCGGCACGCTGGATATTGCCGCCTTGGAGGAGGACCGCGGCGTCCTTGCCCTGCGGGCGGCCGATGACCTCGCCCAATGCGCCTGCCTCCTGCTGGTCGCGGAGCGCCTGGCTGCCATCACGGCGCCGGTGGACGTGACGTTTGTCCTGACACGGGCGGAAGAGATCGGCCTGGTGGGCGCCACCCTGGTTGCCCAGGCCGGCCTCTTGGCGCGCGACGCCATCGTGGTGTCCCTGGAATGCAGCAGGGCGCTTCCGGGCGCGGAGATCGGGAAGGGCCCGGTGATCCGGGTGGGCGACGCCCGGCAGAGCTTCGATCCCCGCGGCGAGGCCCTCCTGCTGGCGGCGCGGGATGAGTTGTTGCGGCGACGGGCGGAAGTGCCGAATGGGCCGAACGGACCGGGAGGGGCGGTGCAACGCCAGTTGATGAGCGGCGGCAGTTGCGAAGCCAGCGCCTTCCAGGCCTACGGCTACATCACGGCCGGCCTGGTGCTGCCGCTCGGCAATTACCACAATGCCGGCGCCGATGGCCACGCCGCTCCGGAGGTAATCCACCTGCACGACCTGCTGGGGGAGGTCGACCTGCTGTTGGCCGCCCTGGCGGAATCGAGCCGGCCCCTGCCGGAACGACGCGACCGGTTCGAAGCGCTGGCCGGCGGGGCGTCGCCCCGCCTCCTTACGACGGCCACCGGTTGGAACCTCGGCTTGGAACAGGTGCCAGGCGTAACGGGGTAACATTGGCCGGCTTCTCTGCTCGGCCGGACGACGGGCAATCCGTATAGCCGTTAACTCCCCCCTCTTTTGTCCGAATGTAAGGCTTGCCGTAATCTACCGGTGTGTTCTTCCCGTAGCGGTCGCGGTCGCCGGGCCGGCCACTTGGAGTCAAGCGGCGGGGCAGGCGGCAACGAACCGTGCGGGCGAACGCGCTTACGGCATGTTGTCGTATCATCGTTATAAGAAAGGCCCTGCCATGAAAGTCAAGCTGATGCGCGTCGCCGCCGTCCTCATGGGGCTGGTCACGCTGGGCCTCGCTTCCGGCGCCGATGTGAAGGTGGGTTGGTAGAAGTTGTCCCCGACGACGGGGGTAGCATAAGCGCTGCCCCGCGTTGCGCTCCTCGCGTACCGTGTCGTAGACTACACGGGAGCAGGGTGAGACCCGAATGGCTCCGGTGGTGACCGAGGTCGGTCTCATCGTGGGTCCGGGTCAGTTGTGATGACGAGACGTTCCTGCGGCTGCAAAGGCTGAAAGTTCGCGCCGTTGCGACCATTATTACGGTTTGTCGGCATCGCTTCCCTCGACGGATCGACGCACCATTGGCGGCGAACATCGCGGCCGATGGTGGCGGGGTTGCCGACGCAGGCGTGGGTATTCTGGGGCCTGGTGATCGGCGTTGCCGGGGCGCTGTGCGCGGTCCTGGAATGGCGGCAGCCCCTGAGCGCGCACGAATGGTCCCAGGTGCTGCTCTGGCTCGGGCTCGGCCTGCTGGCACACGCCGGCGAGTTCGAGATCAACCGTCCGGCCAACACGAAGATCTACCTGTCGGCGGGCTTCGCCGTCAGCGCCATCGCCGTCGCGGAGCTGCCCACCGTCGGGGCGATGATCGCCGTCGCCTTCGGCAGTATCACCCTCAACGAGATCACCAGGACCACGCGCCCCTGGGCGACGGTCCTGTTCAATCGCGGATCGCTTGGACTGTCCGCGGCGGCCGGCTCGGTGGTGTTCGGCGCGGTCTCGTCCGTACTACCGGCGTGGGGCCTCCTGCCGCTCGTCGGCAGCACCCTGGTGGCCGCACCGGTGTACGCGGCGGTGACGCTCAGTTTGGCGAGCGCCGCCATGGCGCTCCGCGCCGGCTACTCTCTCCGCCGACCGTGGCAGTGGCCGTTGGGCGGTTCGCCGAGCGTGTACTGGAACTACCTCGCCCTGGGTATGCTCGGCGACCTGATACTGACCATGTATCACGCCGGGCAGATTATGGGGCTGTTGCTGGCGCTGATCCCCCTGGGCGTCACCTATTTCAGCCTGCGCCAGACCGCCGCCCTGCACCAGCTGTACGACGCCATCGTCTCGACGCTGGTCGATAGCCTGGACCTGCGCGACCGGGATACCGGCGGGCACACCCGCCGAGTGGCGGCGCTGGCGGTGCGTGTGGGCGGTCGGCTGGGCATGACGGGTCGCGCGCTGGAGGACCTACGGACGGCCGCCCTGTTGCACGACCTCGGCAAGATCGGCGTGGCCGACAGCATCTTGCTGAAGCCTTCCGGGCTGACGCCCGAGGAATGGGAGACCATGCGCTGTCACCCGGAACAGGGCGCCGATCTCCTGCGGTCGCACGGCCTCTTGCAAGGGGCGATCCCGCTCATTCGCAGTCACCAGGAGTCATACGACGGCAGCGGCTACCCGGACGGGCTGCGCGCGGAGGCCATCCCGCTGGGGGCCCGGATTATCGCCGTTGCCGACTCCTTTATGGCCATGGTCGACGAGCGTCCGTACCAGAAGGCGCGTGGGAACGAGGAGGCCTACCGCGAGCTGGTGCGGTGCGCCGGCGCCCAGTTCGATCCGCAGGTCGTCGCGGCGCTGCAGCCGGGCGATTGGGAAGCCGTGCTGCGGGAAACGCCGCCGGCCCTGGGAGCGAAGCTTGTTTGAACTCGCTGTCGTCCTCGGCGTCCTCGTCGCCATCGTGCGGCGCGTGGACCTGCTGGCGCTCGCCGAACTGCGTTTCCGCGGTCTCTGGTTCTGCGTGCCGGCCTTCGCCATAAAAGTACTGGTGTTGGTCCTGGGTGCCGTCGGCTCCCCTTTCATCATCGCCTACGGTATGTGGCTGGATCTCGCCGTCATGCTGATCCTCCTCGGCCTCCTGGCCGCCAATCTCCATCTGCCCGGCATGCCGGTGCTCCTCGTCGGGCTGCTCGCCAACCTGCTCGTGATCGGCCTGAATGGCGGACGCATGCCGGTGACGGCGGCGGCCCTGGCGGCGACAAATCAACCGGCGCTGGTCGCGATGATCCAGGCAAACGAGGACCCCGGCCACGCCCTGGCCGGCGCGAATACGCACCTGGTATGGCTGGCCGACTGGATTCCGCTCAACCCGCTCAACCGCAACGTGTTCAGTCCCGGGGACGTGGTGGCGGCGCTGGGGCTGGCAATCACCGTCGGCTTTTCCGCTCCACCCCGCCGTCGTTCCGCTCTTGCGCGCCGCGCCGCTGTTCGCTAGGCTAGGCGCAGCGAGGGCCGCGACCGCGGTCGCGGCGCGGGTAAGAGAGGACAAAATCTTGACCTGGACCTTCGAACGCCTGGCCGGGCCGATCGGCGATATCACGGAGGGGCCGGCCTGGGACGGCAGCGGCCTGCTCTTCACCGACATCAGCAATGACCAGATTATGCGCTACGACCCGCAGGCCGGCGACTACCGGGTTTTTCGCAGCGGGACCAATGGTGCCAACGGGCTCATGCTGGATCGTCAGGGACGGCTGTACGCCTGCGAGGGCAAGGGCGCCGGCCGCCGTGTCGTGCGCTACGAGTCCGACGGCGTCGTCACGGTGCTGGCCGACCGCTTCGAGGGCAAGCGCCTGAACAGCCCCAACGACCTGGCCATCGACGCCGGCGGACGCGTCTGGTTCACCGATCCCGGCTACGGCCTCAAGGACGAGGACCGAGAACTCGACCACGACTCGGTCTACCGGCTCACGCCGCCGGGCGAAGGCCACGGCGCCTGGACCATCGAGCGGGTGACGTTCGATACCACCAAGCCCAACGGCCTCCTGATCTCCGCCACGGAGGACGTCCTCTACGTGGCGCAGAGCGACCACGGCGACACGGCCCGCCGCGAGTTGCGGGCCTATCCCATCCGGGCCGACGGCACGCTCGGCGCCTACCGGGTCCTGCACGACTTCGGCGCCCACCGCGGCATCGACGGCATGTGCCTCGACACCGAGGGCAATATCGTCGCCGCCACCGGCTACCATCGGGGCGGTCCCGGCCCGGCCATCATGGTCTTCGCGCCGGACGGCCGGGTGCTGGAGCGGCATCCCTTCCCGGAGGACCGCCCGACCAACTGCACCTTCGGCGACGCCGACCTGCAAACGCTCTACATCACCAACATCGGCGGCTCGCTCTACCGCGCCCGGACCGAGCGCAAAGGGCGCCTCTGGTGGCCGCCGGTCTAGGCGAGCCCGTGTAGACGCTTCACCCGGGCGAGCACGTGGTCGACGTCCGTCTCCCCGTTCAGCACCGCCCCCAACGGGTCGCCGATCGCCGGTTGGTCGCCGAAGGCCGCGAGCGTGTTGAGCACGCCCCAGGCGAGGGCGTCCAGGTGGTAGCCGCCTTCCAGCACGCCGGCGATGCGCCCCCGGCAGCATTCCTGGGCGAGGCGACGCAAGCCCTGCGCGAAGCGGTAATAGCCGGCGACGGACACTTGGAGGCCCGCCCCGGCGACGGCGTTTTCCGCCCAATGGGCGTCGTAGCCGCAGGAGCACAGGATGAGGTCGGGCCGGTAGCGGCGGGCCAACGGGGCGATGACCTCATCGATAGTCCGCTGAAACGCCACATCGCCCGCGCCGGCGGGCAACGGGATATTCACGTTGTAGCCGGTGCCGGCACCGGCGCCGGTCTCCTCGGCCCGGCCCGTCCCCGGATAGATCGGATACTGGTGGAGGGAGACGAAGAGCACGGCGGGGTCGGCGTAGAAGCTGTCTTGCGTCCCGTTGCCGTGGTGCAGGTCGAAGTCGATCAGCAGGATGCGCTCGGCCTGCCCGTCGGCGAGCGCCTGGCGGGCGGCGACGGCGGCGTTGTTGAACAGGCAGAAGCCCATCGCCCGCTGTGGCGTGGCGTGGTGGCCGGGCGGTCGCAGCAGGGCGAAGGCCGGTTCGCCGCCCAGCGCGCACTCGACTGCCTGGATCGCCGCGCCGGCCGCCAGCAGGGCGACGTCGTAGCTCTGGGCCGAGACGACGGTCGGCGCGGGATCGATCACGCCGCCGCCGCCCCGGCAAACGGCGTGCAGCCGGTCGATCATCCGGCCGTCGTGCGCGCGCGCCACCTGCTGGCGCGTCGCCGGTCGCGGCGCCCCCGGGCGGCAGCCCGGCGGCAAGCCCTGCTGTTGCAAGAGCGCCCAGGTGTGGCGGAGGCGATCGGGCGTCTCGGCCATGTACGGGGCGTCGTGATCCAGGAAGCGCGGGCTATACAGCAGCAAGGTCACGCGGGACAATCTCCCCGGCTGGTATCACTGGTATCATTGGACAGGCACATACGTCTGCCGATCACCGTCTGTCTATTCTACAGGCGTTCCGCCGCCGGCACACGTCGGCGGCGCGGGCCACGAAGGAACAATAGCGATGCCGAACTTCCTTGGTCGTCTGTTCGGCGATCCAAACCAGCGCGAGTGGCGGCGATTGCAGCCGCAGGTCGACCGGGCGAACCGGCTGGAGCCGGAGTTCCAAGTGCTCAGCGATGACGCCCTGGCGGCGAAGACCGTCGAGTTCCGCCAACAACTGGCCGGCGGCGCCACGCTGGATGACCTGCTCCCGGCGGCATTCGCCGCGGTGCGTGAGGCCACTCGGCGCGCGCTGGGCAAGCGCCACTACGACGTGCAACTCCTCGCCGGGGCGGTGTTGCACCAGGGCAAGATCGCCGAGATGAAGACCGGCGAAGGCAAGACGCAGGTCGCCGTCCTGGCCCTCTACCTCAACGCGCTGGCCGGCCAGGGCTGCCATCTGGTCACGCCGAACGACTACCTGGCGCGTTTCGGCGGCGGCTGGATGGCGCCGGTCTACCAGCGCCTGGGCATCTCGGTCGCCGTGATCTGCCCGATGTTCGCCGGCATCTACGACCCGGAATTTGTCGATCCCATTCCGCACGGCGACGAACGGCTCATGCACTGGCGCCCCGTGTCCCGCCGTGACGCCTATCGCGCCGATGTGACCTATGGCACCAACAGCGAGTTCGGCTTCGATTACTTGCGTGACAACCTCGCCATCTCCCTCGACCAGCGCGTCCAACGGCCCCTGCACTATGCCATCGTGGACGAAGTGGACAACATCCTGATCGACGAGGCCCGCACGCCGCTGATCATCTCCGCGCCGGCGGAGGAGGCGGCCGACCTGTACTACCGCTTCGCCCAGATCATGCGCCAGATGCAGCCGGAAGACGATTACACCATCGACGAGCGCACCCAGGGCGTCACCTTCACCGACGAAGGCGTGGAAAAGGTGGAACAGCTGCTGGGCATCGAGAACCTGTACGCCGAGACCAACTTCTGGTTGGCCCGCACCGCCGACGCGGCGCTCAAGGCGCAGGTGCTGAAGAAGCGCGACCGCGACTACGTCGTCCGCAACAACGAGGTGGTGATCGTCGACGAGTTCACCGGGCGTATGTTGCAGGGCCGGCGCTGGAGCGAAGGCTTACACCAGGCCGTCGAGGCGAAAGAGGGCGTGCCGGTGCAGCGGGAAAACCGGACGATGGCCACGATCACCTACCAGAACTATTTCCGTATGTACGAGAAGCTGGCCGGCATGACCGGTACGGCGGCGACGGAGGCGGAGGAGTTCGCCAAGATCTACGCCCTCGATGTCGTGACCATCCCCACCCACCGCCCGATGATCCGCCAGGACCACACCGATTACGTCTTCAAGACGGAGGCGGCGAAGTACCAGGCGGTGGGCCGGGAGGTCGCCGAGCTCCACGCCCAGGGCCGGCCGGTGCTGGTCGGCACGGTCTCCATCGAAAAGTCCGAGTTGCTGTCGCGGCTGCTCCAGCAGCAAGGCATCCCCCACAACGTGCTGAACGCCAAGTTCCACGAGCAGGAGGCGGCGATCGTCGCGGAGGCCGGCCAGCCCAACACGGTCACCATCGCCACCAATATGGCGGGACGCGGCACGGACATCGTGCTGGGCGAGGGCGTGCAGGAGCTGGGCGGGCTACACATCATCGGCACGGAGCGCCACGAGTCGCGCCGGATTGATAACCAGTTGCGGGGCCGCGCCGGTCGCCAGGGGGACCCGGGCTCATCGCGCTTCTACGTCTCGTTGGAAGACGACCTGATGCGACGCTTCGGCTCGGAACGCATCGCCGGGATCATGGGCTGGCTGAAGATGCCGGAAGACGAGCCGATCGAGCACGGGACCGTCACCAAGGCGATCGAGAGCGCCCAGACCAAGGTCGAAGGCTACAACTTCGACATTCGCAAGCACGTCGTCGAGTACGACAACGTCATGAACGAGCAGCGCGCCTTCGTCTACGCCGACCGCAACAAGGTGCTGCGGGGCGAGAACATGCGCGACTATATCCTGACCCTGGTCGACCGCCACGTGACCGGCCTGGTCGACCGCTACCTACGCGGGACCTACTCCGAAGAGTGGGATGTCGAGGGCCTGCTGGAAGACCTCGGCCCGGTCTTGCCCCTCCCGGAAGACCAGACGGCGGACCAGTTGCGACGGCTCAGCCGCGATGAGGCGCTCGCCGAACTCCTGGACGTTGTCCACGCCGCCTACGACCGCCGTGAGGAGCAGTTGCGCGACGTGCTGGCACAGGCCCGCGGCGAACTGGGCGGCTACATCCTGGCCCTGGCCCAGCGCCGCATCGCCGCCCTGGCCGAGCAGCACCTGGCCGGTCCGGCGGTGACGGACGACAACCGCCAGGCGTTTCTGGACGATCTGGCCGGGTCGCTCCCCGTGCCGGCGGATGTGACCGCCGAATCGCTGGCCGGCCTGGACCAGGCCGCACTGTCGTCCCTGCTCATGGAACGGTTCATGGCGGAGTTCGAGCGCGACCCGGCCCAGTTCCACACCTTGCTGATGCGCGAATTCGAGCGGCAGGTCGTCCTAGGGTCCGTGGACACGCTCTGGGTCGAGCACCTCACCGTCATGGACGACCTGCGCGAAGGCATCGGCCTGCGCGCCTTCGGTCAGCGCGACCCACTCGTCGAGTACAAGCGCGAGGCGCACGAGCAGTGGGAGCGCTTCGTCGCCGCGATCAACGCCCAGATCGTCCAGAGCATCTTCCGGCTGGGGTTGCGGATCGAGTTGGTGCCGCCCTCGCCGCAGACGCAAACGGAGCTGCACACGAACGTCGAAGAGGCGGCTGCACAACCGGCCCCGGCCCGCCGCCCAGCACCGGCTGCCGGCCGGGCGATAGCCGGCGCCAACGGCAAAATCGGCCGCAACGACCCTTGCCCGTGCGGAAGCGGCAAGAAGTACAAATTCTGCCACGGGGCAAACGCGAATGGCGCGCCGCAGAACGGCCCGCTCAGCGTCCCTGCCCACACCAATGGGGCCGCCGTGGCGCGCCCTGAGACGCCCGCCAACAGCACGAATGCGGATGGCCAGACCCCGGCCGCAGCCAAGGTCGATGGGAAACCGGCATCATCGGCGCGGCGGGCGCGTCCGCCGCGCCGACGGGGCTAGATTAATTCCGGCAGGCGCAATTGCCACCGCAGCCACAGCCGCCGCCGCCACCGGCGGCGACCATCGTGCCACCCTCGCTCGGGCCGGAGCGGGTGGCGAAGACGCTCAGCAGGCGCTTGACGCGACTACCGCCGCAGGCCGTGCAGGGCACCGGCGAGTCGGCGCGGGCACTGGCGCGCAGTTCTTCGTAACGTTCGTTGCAGTCGAGACAGGCGTACTCATACAAGGGCATCGGCGTGTACCTCCGGTCGATAGTATAGCGGAGGCGTTGGGGCCATGGGGATAGCCGCTCTCGCACGAGCGGTATGATGATCCGCGACGGCGGCTGAGGCGCTGGTGGCGAAAGGAACGGCATGGTCCTGCAGCGTAGCGCGGCGACGCCAACCGTACGGCGCGAGCAGTTCAGTCTGCTCTGGCCGTCCGGACGCACGGCGACGCCCAACCGGCGGCCGGCCATGGGCGGCAGCGTGCCGGCGGATCTGGAGCTGGACGACGTGGTCGCCGTGCTGGTCGGGAACGACCGGCATCGCGAGCGTTTCGTGGAGAGCGTGCTGACGGAGCTCTGCACCGACACGGCGGTGATCCGCTACCGCCAGGGCGTCGTGACGGACCTGCTGGCCGATGACGCGCTCTGCGCCCGCCTGGAACGCCTCCTCTCCAACCTTGCGGCGCTGGCCGTACCGCGCGAGCGGGACCTCGGGAAACTGGCGCCCTTCATTCAGGTGGCGACACGGGCCGGCGAGCTGGAGCTGCACGTCGGCACGGCGACGGCACTGCTGGAGGCGCTGGAAGGCAGCCCGATCGCCTCGGAGGCGCTGCTGCGCTTGCGGGATTATCTTCGGGAGATCACCGGCACCGAGGAGTTCCATACCTTGCAGGCCGAGCTGCCCGATCTGCGGCGCCGGTTGGACCGCGCCCAGAGCTTCACCATCGGTATTAATCTGACGGATGAGCTCATGCCGGACTCGGCGGCGATCCTGACGGTCAATCCGGAGAAGATCATCGGGCGCGGGATGCTGCTCAACCGGCTCTTCGGCGAGGGCGCCGACCGAGCGCTGACGCCGCTGCGCCTGGGCGACGCCGCCAGCGCCGGGACGCCGGAGAACCGCCTCTATCGCGACCTGCAGAAGCTGCTGGAAGAGGTGGCCGCGCCGGTAGCCCAGGCGCTGGAGCGCTATGCCGCGATGAACGCCCATGGGCTCAGCCCCTTGGAACCGGAGCTGGCCTTCTTCCTCAATGGCGTGGAGATGATCCGCCGCTTGCAGCGCGCCGGCCTGCCCGTCTGCTGTCCGGAGCCGGCGCCGATGGACGAGCGCCTGACGCAGCTCGGCAAGGCCTACCACGTCAGTCTGGCGCTGCGTATGTACCGCCAGAAGAACGTGCCCCCGCCCGATCAGCCGGGCGGCATCATTACCAACCCGGTGACGTTCGACGACGAGCGCGCGCGGATCTGGATCCTCACCGGCCCCAATCGGGGCGGCAAGACGACCTTCACGCAGATGGTCGGCCTGATCCACGTGCTGTTCCAGGCCGGACTGTATGTGCCGGCGGCGGAAGCGCGCATCAGCCCCGTCGACGCCATTTACACCCATTTCCCGGTGCCGGAGACGACGCAGCTGGGCATGGGCCGGCTGGATGAGGAAGCCAAGCGCCTTGCCGCGATCTTCGCCGCCGCGACGCCGCGAAGCCTGATCCTCCTCAACGAGGTGCTGGCCGGCACCAGCGCGGTTGAGGGACTCGGCCTCGCCACGGACGCGGTGCGCGGCCTGCGCCTGCTCGGTGTACGCGCCATCTATGCCACCCACCTGCACGAGCTCGCCTTCGGCGTCGAGCAGATCAACCGGACTACCCCCGGCACTTCCAGGGCCGGCAGCCTGGTGGCCGACGTGGAAGCGCAAGGGGACGTCGTCGGTTCCCACCACCGCCGGACGTTCCGCATCCTGCCCGGCCTGCCGCGCGGCCTGAGCTACGCCTCGGAGATCGCCGAGCAGAACGGCATCAGTTTCGGCCAGATCAGCGAGCTATTGCGGAAGCGAGGAGTGGTCCATGAGTCGTGAGTCATGAGTAGCGGGAGCTGCCGGCGGCTGGAGGGCCGGGTCGCCCTGGTGACCGGTGCGGCCCAGGGGTTCGGCCTGGCGATTGCCGAGCGTCTGGCGGCCGAGGGCGCGGCGCTCGCCCTGCTGGACCGCCAGGCCGACCGTCTGGAGGCCGTCGCCCACACGCTGGCGGCGGCAGGCACCGACGCCGTGGCATTGACCGCCGACGTTGCCCAGCCCGCCGCGGTCCGGGCCGCCGTCGACCGTGCCAGCGCACGGTTCGGGCGGCTGGACATCCTCGTCAATTCCGCCGGCATCCTTCGCCTCAGCGACGTGCTGGCCTGCACCGAAGAGGAGTGGGATCTGGTGGTCGACGTGAACCTGAAGGGCACGTTCCTGCTCTGCCAGGCCGTGTTGCCGTCGATGATCGCGCGCCACTACGGGCGCATCGTCAACCTCTCGTCGTCCGCCGGCAAGCAAGGCGGCGTCCTGTCGGGCATCGCCTACAACGCCGCCAAAGGGGGCGTGCTCTCCTTCACCAAATCGATCGCCCGCCAATTCGCCCCGGACGGCATCACCGCCAACGCCGTCTGCCCCGGCACGGGCGACACGCCGATGGGCCATCAATTCACCGCCGACCAACTGGCCGCGCTGGTCGCGCGCATTCCAGCCGGGCGTCTGGCCACGGCGGACGACGTTGCCGGCGCTGTCGCCTACCTCGTTTCCGACGACGCCGCCTTCGTCACGGGCGAAATGTTAGACGTCAACGGCGGCATGGTCATGGACTGAAGGTAACCCATAACCCTGCGTTTACATCCGGCCCGGTTGGTGCTGTTATCTTGGCAGGGGCGGCGGGGAATGTTCGGGCGCGGGTTCCATCTCCTCCGCCGGAGGACGCCGGG
>JAICXR010000473.1 GCA_025980355.1 Chloroflexota bacterium
AAATCGTCGTCACCATCGATCGAGAGGCTGTCGAGGGCCGCGAATGGGCGGTGCTGGCCGTGCGGGACCGCGGGATGGGCATTCCCGCCGTCGACCTGCCCCACATCTTCGAGCGCTTCTACCGGGCCGGCAACGCGGAGGGACGGATCGCCGGCGCGGGCATCGGCCTGGCCGGAGCCCGTCACATCGTGGAGCAGCACGATGGAAGCCTCCTCGCGGAGAGCGTGGAGGGCGACGGCGCGACCTTCACCATCCGGCTGCCGCTCCAGGCGCCGGGCTAGCCGGATTGGCTCGGCGACAACGCCGGGCGCGCCGACCAGGTCTGCAACCGGGCCATCTGGAGGACGTGGGGCGCCTGGAATTCCGGCGCGAACATGTTCCAGCCGCCGTGGAAGCGCAAGCCGGCGAAGTCGGACCGGTGGGCCAGCTCGGGGAGATCGTCGGATTGGTCCATCGCCACCCGCTCCGGTGTCCCGCCAAGCGCCCGCGCCAGGGTGCGCAGCAAGGCGGCAGGGCCGAGCAAGCGCCGACCAATTTCCGCCCCCGCCGGGATGCGCCCTTGCCGGCCCGCTTCCGGGCTGAGGGCGGCGGCCACCGCCAGCAGTTCGGACGTTTCCAGTTCGCCGGCGCCGATCGTCGCGATGTGGGTATCCGGGCCAAGCAGCGGATGGATGGTCGTGACCTCCGGGAGCGCCCCGTGCGCGTTGCGCCAGGCGGCGGCGTCCAGCAGCACGCCCAGTTGCTCCGCCGGGCTCAGCCAGTGGCCGCCGATCTTCCGGGCGGTCAGGGGGCCTTCCACTTCCTGGATCAGTTGCCGCAGCGCCTCCGCGGCGAGGCGCCGGTCGTCGTCGCGGCAACGCTCCCACACGGCCCGGTAGGTGGTGACGGTGGCGTCCGTTTCACCCACGACCCAATCTAGGAAGGCGTCGAAATCAGCCATCAAGGCCGTGATCTCCGAGCGCGGGCGCAGCGCCGCCGGCTGCCAGGCCGAACGGGGACGCTGGATGCCGTGGCGGAAGGTGTCGGTGGGCGCGGCGGTGATCAACCGGCAGGGATGGGTGTAGATCACCAGCACGCCGCCGTCGCGCCGCTGCTCCAACAGCGTCAGGAAATCCTGGCGCAGGCGCGGTTGCCAGCCGGGCGTGTCGAAGTAGCGGTCGAACGAGGTGTGATATTTGAGGCAGAGGGCGCCGCAGTACCACAGCGGCGTGCCCCGCTCCCACTCCACCGGCGCGTCGCAGAAGACGGGGACGCCGAGCAGCGTCATCGCCGCCGGCACCTGGGCGGCCCAGCTCGAGCCGGGCTTGCAATAGGCGACCGGCTGTTGGCCCGTGAGCCGGCGCACCTC
Source organism: Chloroflexota bacterium (assembly GCA_025980355.1). Lineage (GTDB taxonomy): Bacteria > Chloroflexota > UBA4733 > UBA4733 > UBA4733 > UBA4733. The sequence continues at coordinate 1,349 of JAICXR010000473.1, forward strand.
GGCAACGCCGCGCGCCTCCCGCGCCATGACGGCCGCCACGCCGTCGTCCCAGCCGTGCCCCTCCAGGTACTCCGCGTGCAAGGGATGGGACGAATGCTGGTCGCTGTGGAAGCCGATTTCGTGGCGCGACCATGCCTGGAGCACGTCCTGGCGGCGGCGCGCCGTGAGCGCCCGCGCCAGCTCACCCACGACGCAGAAGCAGCCGGTCAGGCCGTGGCGGCTGAGGGCGTCCGCCCACCACAGCTCGCCCTCGTCGGCCGCCGGCGTCTCGAAATCCTCACTGTCGAAGGAGAATATGACATCGACGGCCACGCTCGCGCTCCTATCGGCCCTATTCCGCCCCGGCTTTCGCCACCGCTTCCGGCAACGTCCGCACGGTGGTGGCGTCGCCGTAGCCGAACCCGGGGCCGACGATCGTCGAGAGGTCCAGGCGCCCATCGTGGCGCGTATAGATGCCGGGATGGACTGACGCCTCCGGCAGGGAGGCGTCGGGATAGTACTGCATGCCGTTGGACTCCACGCCCATGATCGTGCCGGCGTGGGCGGCAAGCAGCAGGTGCGGGATCTGGCCCAGCATGTTGTTCGACAGGTCCTGGACCATGAGCGGCATCCCGTGCGCCTTCGCCCAGCAGAGGCTCAAGATGGCGCCGGTCTGCGTCTTGCAGGTCTTCAAGGCGACGCCGCTCCAGCCCAACTGCCGTCCCAGCCGCACGAGCTGCCAGTCGTGGGCGCTCTCGTCCATGAAGAGCGGCTTGCGGGCCGCCACGCTCCGCACGTCCATCCGGTTGTGCTCCAGGTCGTAGGGGAAGGGCTGTTCGACGTAGAGCAGCATGCCGTAGAGGGAGGGCTGTTCCGCCAGGAGCCGGTCGAGGATGGCGTTCACATACGCAGGGTCATCGACCGTGCAGTTGAAGTCCGCCGTCAGCCAGAGGCAGCCCTCATCCACCGCGATCTTGCCGACGGCCAGCAACCGGTCATAGTCCCAGGCCGCATCGTTGCCGCGCAGCTTCACCTTGAGGCAGGTCAAGCCGTCCCGGCGCACCCAGTCGCGCAGGAGCAGCGGGTAGCCGTCCTGCGGCTCGCTGCCGTCCAGGTCGGCCTCCTCCAGCGGGTCCTTACCGCCGACCAGGTGCCAGGCGACCAGTTGTTTCGCCATGGGCCGGACGAGGAAGTCCTTGGGATACTTCCCGGCGAAGGACGGTGCGGCGGCGCCGGCCTGGGCGTCCGGCGCGAGGTAGGCGGACAGGTCGGCGTTCATGTAGCGGGCGTTGTAGGTGCTGTAGACCGGGACGCCGTGCAACACGCCGTAGGCGTCGTGCAACGCCAGGTCGAAGGCGGAGCAGCAGACCAGCGCCGCCAGCCAGGGCATCGCCTCGCGCCCGGCCCGGCGAGCGTTGGCCTGATCGAGCAGACGGGGCAGCTCGCGCTCCAGGAAGGC
>JAICXR010000036.1 GCA_025980355.1 Chloroflexota bacterium
ATCGGGAAGAGACGATCAGCCAGCTCGACAATTGCCGCGCCCTGCGCACGCGCGACTACAAGTTCGTCTACAACCAGAATGACCTGCCGGAGCTCTATGACCTCCGGGAGGACCCGGATGAGCTGCTCAACCTGGCGTCCCGCCGGCCGGAACTGGCCACCGCCATGCAGCGTCGCCTGACGCGGCGGCTGATGTGAGGCCGCCAGAGCCGACCGGGCCGCGACTGCGGTCTCCGGACGCTCGCATCGCCTCTCTCCTGCGCCGCGCCGATGCCAGGCAGCTTTCCTGCCCCTATTGCCCGGACACCTTGCAAGCGGCGGTGATCGACGCCCGGCGGGTGCAACTGCGCTGCCCGAGCTGCGGCTTCACCGAGACGCCGGACCTCCGCGACCCGGAAGGCGGGCGTTAGTGCGGGCTTTCGATCCCCTGCTCGGCCATGAACTGGCGCATGCGTTGCTCCGCCCCGGCGGCGTCGTCCGCCGCTAACTCGTCATCGAGCACCAGGTTGAGGAGATAGGTCTTAATCTGGCCGATCGCCGGGCCGGGCTTGAGGCCCGTCAGGGCCATGATCGCTTCGCCGTCGAGGGGACTCTCCGGCTTCACGGCGTGCATCTCCTCGATCGCCTGGTGGCTCCGCGCGATCAGGCGTTCTAGGCGCAGCATGTGCCCGCTGACCTTGCGCGGGTTGGAACTGGTGACGTCGGCCCGTGCCAGCGCGAAGAGGTTTTCGATGCGTTCTTCGCCCACCTCTCGGACGAAGCGGCGGACGGCGCTATCGGTCCAGGTGTCGGTATCCGCCGCCGGCCGCATGTGGGACTGGATCAGCGCCAGCACCTCTTTCGTGGTCGCGGTATCGTAGCGCAAGCTCGTCAGCAGGTCCCGGGCGATGGCGGCCCCGACGCGCTCGTGTTCAAAGAAGTGGACCTGCCCGTTGGTGACGCTGAGGGTGCGGGGCTTGCCGACATCGTGGAGGAGCGCCGCCAGGCGCAGCACGCGGTCGGGCGGCGTGTTCTCGACGACTCGCAAGGTATGGGTCAGCAGGTTCTTGAAGCGCTGTTTGCCCTCATCGGTGAACCGCTTCATCGCGTCGATCGGCGGCGCGATCTGGGCCATCAGGTCCAGGTCGACGAGCAGGCGCAAGCCGAAGGCGACGCGGGGCGAGAGCAAAATGTTGTCGAATTCGTCGCGCACGCGTTCGCGGGAGACGAGCGCCAGGCTACCGGCAGTGCGGCGCACCGCCGTTTCCGTGCCGTCGTCGAGATGGAAGCCCAGTTGGGCCGCGAACCGGACGACGCGCATCAGGCGTAAGGGGTCCTCGGCGAAGCGCTGGGCCGGGTCGCCGGTGATGCGGATGCGCCGGCGGCGCAGGTCTTCCAGGCCGCCCGCCGGGTCCAAGAGCGGGCCGACGCGCAGATTGACCGTCATGGAGTTGATGGTCAGGTCGCGACGGACCAGGTCTTCCAGGATGCTCTCCCCGAAGGCGACCTCCGGGTGACGGTCGTCGCCCCGGTAGACGTCCGTCCGGAAGGTCGTGATTTCGATGGTCCCTTCACCCGGTCTCGCCCCAATGGTACCGAACCGTTTGCCGACGTCGTAGGCGGGCCAGCCCAGGCGGCGAACCATCTCCAGCGTCTGGTCCGGCGGCGCGTCGGTGGCGAGGTCGACATCCTTGGCGTCCACCGGGAGGTCCAGCAGGAGGTCGCGCAGGTAGCCGCCGACGACGTACAGGTGGCGACCCTGGCGGCGGAACTGGGCCTCCAGGCGGCGCAGCTCGGCGCGTTGGAGGGCACGCCCACGCACACGGTCGCCCAGGTCGCCTAGGTCCAACTCCGCGTGCTCTGCCGCCATCATCCCAATCGCTCGTGCCGTCGTGCCGGCCACCGAGTTCCGGCGGCGGCCCAACTTGGTAGTGTAGCGGATTGCTCACGACGTTCGCCTCGCCGGGTATTTCACCACCGGTACCGCCATGGCCGTCGCGCAACGTACAATAGCGGTACCGGGGGCAGGCGCGACGGACGCGGGATGCCGATCACGGAGAGAGACGGCGATGATGAGGCTCATTGGGCGCCGTAATCCCGCCGACGAGGAAGAGTCGTATATGGACGATGAATCTTCCGAGCAAGCCCCGGCAGAAGAAAGTAACGACCTCCTCACCCTCTTGGATCAACTGGAACGAACGCTGACCACCGCCGGGCGCGTCCCGATGACGGGGCGCTTGCTCGTCGACGAAGAGGCCCTGTATACCATCCTCGATCAGATCCGGACGTCCGGGCAGGCCGGTATCCGCCAGGCGCGCGCGATTGTCCGCCACCGGGATCAGATTACGGATGAATCGCAACAGGAGGCTGCACGCATCGTCGCGGAAGCAACGGCCCAGGCCGACGCGATGGTGGCCGAAGGCGGCCTGGCCGAGCGAGCGTCCCGCCGAGCGCGCGAACTCCTGGACGATGCGGAACGCCAGGCGCGCGAGGTGGAAGCCGAGGCCGACCAGTACGCCGGACAGGTGCTGCTGGCGCTGCGTGACCGTCTCCAGCGGATTCAAGCGTTGTTACAGGAGGGCGATCTTGCTGCCGAATAGCGCACTGCGCTACCCGGAAGTGAAAGGAGTCCCTCATTGTCTATTCCATCGTCTCCATCATCCGAGGAGCGTCCGGCCGGCGCCGGTGAGGCGGAGCAAGGACCGGAAAGCAACGGTCTGACCAACGAGGCGGAGCACGGTACCCGGCCCCGCCGCCGCCGCGGCCGCCGGCCCACGGCGGCGGAACGGCGCGAGAGCGCCGCGCAGGAGGCCGAGCAGGCGGGCGAGCCCGTCGCCACTGAAGACGACAACAGCGTGGTCGACGTCGAGCCGGTCCTCCTGGACGCCCAGCAGGTGGAGAGCATCGGCGTGTCGCCCGTCGACACGGTCCCCAGCGCCCGTGACGAAGAACCGGCGCCGGTGGAGCGGCAGAACCAGGAAGTCCGCGCGGCCCCGCCGCCGGTCGCCCACCGTGCGCCCGCGACGGGCGTGGGCGGCGGGCAGGCGCGGCCCCGTCCGAGTGGCTACGGCCAGGGGACGGCCCCGTCCCGCCCGCCCCAGGGCGGCCAGCGGCAAGGTCAGCAACGCGCCCCCCGGCCGCAAACGTTGCCCCCGGGCGTGCCCAGCGCCGCGGCGCTGGACGAGATCGAGCCGGCCCGCGCGCCGGCCGCGCGGGCCGAGCCGCAAGGCGACCTGGGCATCCTGCTGCGGGGCTTCGAGGAGATTCAGCAGCGCAATACCGATCGCATTCTGGCCGCCCTGCGTCAGACGGGCGGCAATGACGGTGCGGCAACGCGCACCCAGAACGCGACCGAACGGGTCGGCGTCTTCGTCGACGTTCCGAACCTGGTGTACGCGGCGCGTTACCTCAACCGCTGGATCGACTTCGGCCGGTTGCTGGATCGCCTGCTCAGTGGTCGCCGCCTGATCCGGGCCCACGCCTACAGCCCGACCGATCCCGACCCCTCGGCCGACCAGCAGTTCTTGACGCCCGTGAAGAGCCAGGGCTACCGACTCACGACGAAGAATTACCGTACCTTTGCCAGCGGCGCCAAGAAGGCGGACATGGACCTCGACCTCTGCATGGACGTGGTGCGGCTGGTCGTGGCCAAGGCGGTGGAGTGCGTTGTCCTGTGCAGCGGCGACGGCGACTTCTTGCCGTTGTTGGATTTCTGCGCCGACAACGGCGTGCGGGTGGAGGTGGCCTCGTTCGTCGAGGCGACCTCGGACGAGCTGCGCCAGGCGTGCGACCGCTTCTACAACCTCTCCGCGATGGAAGGAATTCGGCTCTCGCGCCCACTGGGACCGGCGAGCTAGGCCGGGTGCGGCGGCGTGCCGGACGGTATACTGAAGGTGCGCCGCCACCAACGGGAACGGCGACGGCAGGAGCAGGTGTATGCCCGCCTTTCGGGCGGCCGTTGCGGTTCACTGCGGTGGCCGTGTTGCTCCAGTACGCGCCGGAAGGGGACGGTCATATGATCGAGTTGATCGTAGAGAGCGTTCGCGGCAGCCTCACCACCAGAGATCGGTTGCTGATGCTGCGCGAGCGAGAACGTGAGCGCTACCTGCCGATGAGGATCGGCGAGTCCGAGGCGCAGTGTATCGCGGTGGCGTTGCAGAAGACGCCCATCGCGCGGCCCCTGGCGCCGGACCTGCTGAAAGCCGTGATCCAACAGCTTGGCGCGCGCATGACGCAGGTCATCGTGACCGACCTGATCGACGAGACCTTCCACGCCCGGCTGATCATGGATATGCAGGGCCGGCACATCGAGGTCGACGCCCGGCCGAGCGACGCCATCGCCCTCGCCTTGCGCGTCCAGGTCCCCATCTATGCAGAAGAGGGCGTCATGGCGCGGGCCGGCTATACGCCCGAGCCGCGGCGCGTCGAGCGCGGCGGCCGGGGCCGTTCGGCGGAAGACACCGCCGAGCCGGTCGACCCTTCCAAGCTGGGCGCCTTCGCCGACTTTATCGGCTCCCTGGATGACCTGGACGATCTGGGTAAGCCGCAGCAGTAAGGGCCGAGAGATGGTGCAGAAGCATCGCCGCCTGGGCCACGGCTGCATGAGAATGGTCGGCCGCCGGGTGGCGGGTGCGGCGGCGACCGGCGGGTATACTGGGGCTGTGAGGTGCCGATGTCGATGTCCCTAACCGAGATGGTGATTCGCGGCCTGGTTGCCGACTACAACGTGGCCTGCAGCGTCTGCGGGACGCGTTTCCGGCGTTCGGGTCTGCGCGTCGTGCGCCGCGAAGACGACGTCTGGCAGATCAGCGCCCGCTGCCCCAGTTGTGAAAAAGTCACCATCTTGATGGTGAAGTTGGACGCTTCCGGCATCGTCTCCGATATCGAGTTGAGCCGGGCGGAACAGGAGCGATTCGCCGGGGAGCGGGCGGTGAGCGTCGACGACGTCCTGGCGATGGCGGGTTTCCTGGCGACCTTCGACGGTGACTTTAGGCGGCTTTTCGCCGAGTACGATGCCCCCCCGGCGGAACCGGATATGCAAGACGGGCCGTCACCCGGCTCACTGCGGTGAGCCACCCTCTCCCCGGGGAGAGGGCAGGGTGAGGGTGCGAGCCTCAGCGAGCGGGTGAGGGCCCGCGTCTCCCAGAACCGCTACAATCCCGTTCGTCATGACGAAAGGGATGAATCCGGTGTATTTGCTCGTCTTTCCCGATCCCGGTCCGCGCTGGCGCGAGGCGCTGGCCGCGGCCGCCCCCGGCGTCGAGCTGTTGGTCGCCGGTGAAGACCGGGAGGCCCTCCGGTTGATCGCCGAGGCCGACGCCCTCTACGGCACGCTCACGCCGGAGATGTTGCGGGCGGCGCGGCGCCTGCGTTGGGTCCAGACGTCGATGGCGGGCCTGGAACGCTACATGTTCCCGGAGCTCGTCGCCAGTTCCGTGACGTTGACGAACGCTCGCGGTCTCTACAGCGACGTGATCGCCGACCACGTGTTCTCGTATATCCTGGCCTTCGCCCGCGACCTGCCCCGTTTACTGCGGGCGCAGCGGGAGCGGCGCTGGCTGCGCCAGTCCGATATCAACACGTTCCAACTGCAAGGGCTGACGGCCGGCGTCGTCGGCTTTGGCGGCATCGGCGCCGAGGTGGCGCGGCGGGCCCAGGTGGTGGGCATGCCGGTGCTGGCCGTCGACCCGGCGCCGCACGGCACGGTCGAGGGGGTCGACGTGTGGGGGCCGGAACGGCTGTCCGAGCTGCTGGCGGCGGCGGATTTCGTCATCGCCTGCGCGCCCGAGACGCCGGAGACGCGCGGCCTGTTCGACGCCGAACGCTTCGGGCAGATGAAGCCCGGCGCCCGCTTCATCAATGTCGGCCGGGGCCGCGTGGTGCAGCTCGCCGCGCTCACCGCGGCGCTGGAGGGCGGCCACCTCGCCGGCGCGGCCCTGGACGTCTACGAGACCGAGCCGCTGCCGGCGGACCATCCCCTCTGGGGCATGGAGCAGGTGATCCTAACGCCGCACAGCGCCGCCTATGCCGTGCCGGTGGAGGAGCGCCGGCTGGCGTTGGTGGTGGACAACGTCCGGCGCTTCGTGGCCGGCGAGCCGTTGCGCAACGTGGTGACGAAGGAACGCTGGAGCTAGCGCAATTCCGGCACGTCCACCCAACGGCGTTCTTGCCAGGATTGGCGGGCCAGTTCGGCCAGTTGCACGCCTTTGGCGCCTTCCATCAGGTCCCAGGGGAAGGGCGTGTCGCTGGCGACGTGGCGCAGGAAGAGCTCCCATTGCACCTTGAAGGCGTTGTCGGGCTCGGTGATGTCGGGAACGTCGAGCCACTGATCGCGGAAACGCAGCGGGTTGGCGATGTCAGGGTTCCAGATCGCCTTGGGCGTGTTGACGCGATGCTGGGTGCGGCATTCCCGTAGCCCGGCGACGGCGCTGCCTTCCGTCCCGTCGACCTGGATCGTCAGGAGCTCGTCGCGGTAGACGCGCACGCACCAGGACGAATTGAACTGGGCGGTGATGCCGCCGGCCAGGGCAAAGGTCGCGTAGGCGGCGTCCTCGGCCGTGCAGGTGTAGGGCCGCCCCTGCTCGTCCAGCCGTTGCTCAATGTGCCGGACTCCCAGGCAGGAGAGGGCCTGGACCGGGGCGATGAGCTCGTCGAGGACGTAGCGCCAGTGGGCGAACATGTCAAGGATGATGCCGCCGCCTTCCTCCGCCTTGTAGTTCCAGGAGGGACGCTGCACCGGCTGGGCGTCCTCCAGGACCCAGTAGCCGAACTCGCCGCGCACGGCGATGATGCGACCGAAGAAGCCGCTCGACACCAGCCGCCGTAGCTTCACCAGGCCGGGCAGGAAGAGCTTGTCCTGCACGACGCCGTTCTTCACGCCGGCCCTCTTCGCCAGGCGGGCCAGATCGACCGCCGTGGCAAGGTCGGTGGCGATGGGCTTTTCGCAGTAGATGTGTTTGCCGGCGGCGATGGCGGCGCGGAGGCCCTGTTCCCGGAGGCTGGTGGTCTGAGCGTCGAAATAGACGCGGTCGTCGGGGTTGGCGAGGCAGGCGGCGAGGTCCGTACTCCAGCGGGCGAGGCCATATTCCCGGGCCAGGGCTTCCAGGCGGCCGGCGTTGCGCCCGACGAGGATCGGGTCCGGCATGACCCGGCTGCCGTCAGGCAGTTGGACGCCGCCCTGCTGGCGAATGGCGAGAATCGAGCGCACGAGGTGCTGGCGCGTGCCCATCCGGCCGGTGACGCCGTTCATGATGACGCCGATGCGGTGCGTAGTCATCGGGCTTCGCCGTTGGCGCCGGCGGGCGCTCCGGTGTCGGGAGGCATGTACGAGAGGTAGGAGGCGAGGGCCTCGCGGTTGTGGGAGCGGGCAAGGTTCTCCAGCGCCGGATAGTCGCGCTCGCCGAGGGCGGCGACGATGGCGTGGTGCTGCTCCTGGGAGCGCGCCAGGCGGCGCACGAGGACGCCGTCGAAGTAGAAGCGCCGGATGCGATCCCAGGAACTGAAGGCGCGGCCGGTCACCTCCAGCAGCAGGGGCATCGCCGTGGCGCGGGCGATGCCGACGTGGAACTCGCTGTTGAGGTCGCCCCAGCGTTGGTGTTCGCCGCCGGCGACGGCGTCGTCCATCCGGTCGACGAGATGGCGCAGCAGGAAGAGGTCGTCGGGCGTCATGCGCTCGGCGGCGGTGCGCATGGCCACCGTCTCGATCCCCTCCATCACGGTGAACGTATCGGTGACGGAGGAGCGGGAGATCGGGGCGACGACGGCGCCGACGTGGGGCACGCTGTCGATCAGCCCTTCCGACTGCAAGAGTTGGAGCGCCTCGCGCACGGGGATCAGGCTCATGCCCAACTGGCGGGCGATCTCGTCGATGATCAGCCGTTTGCCGGGCGGCAGCTCGCAGCGCATGATCGCCTGGCGCAACACCTGGTAGGCGAACTGTTGCTTTGTCTGGAAGCTGGCCCCGCCGGTGGAGAGCTGCATCGGCTGGCTGGTTCGTTCTGCTACGCGCACGTCATTGATCCGTCGTTTCCTCCCCCAGCCATCCGGTGGCCCAGGAGATCATATATTATCACAATTAGTTGGCCTACCGTTCCCCGTGACTTCAGTCGCGGGGTTACAGCACCGGGTAACAGCAGACTTGGACCATGCATCACTGGCGCGTCGGGCTCAGGCGCTCGGGCGAATAGGGACTGAGGTCCCAGCTCGGCGCCTTGCCCAGGAGCATTTCGGTCGCCAACTTGCCGGTCAGCGGACCGAGCAGGACGCCGTTGCGGAAGTGGGCGGTGGCCAGGAGCAGATTCTCGCAGCCGGCCGCCCAGCCGATCACGGGGAGGCGGTCGGGCAGGGCAGGGCGGAGGCCGCCCCACTGGGTCTCCACGGAGAGCCGCCCGAGCTCGGGGAGGAGGTTGGTTGCGCCCAGGGCCAGTTGCAGCACGCCGGAGAGGGTCGGCCGTCGGTCGAAACCTGCCCGTTCCTCCGTCGCGCCGACCATGACCAGGCCATCGGCCTTCGGCGCCACATAGCACTCACCGGACCAGAGGATATGGCGGGGCGCCCGGCGCAGACTGCCCAGGACGATGATCTGGCCCTTGATCGGTTCGACCGGCAGGTGCAGGCCGGCGGTGGCGGCGAGGGCGCCGCTCCAGGCCCCGGCGGCCAGCACGACCGTCCCGGCCCGCAGCACGCCGGCCGGCGTCCGGACGCCCGTCACCCGGTCACCCTCGCGCTGCAGGCTGGTGGCCGGCAGCCCCTCATGAAGGACGGCGCCGCGGCGGATCGCCGCGGCGGCCAGGGCCTGCACCAGGCGGGGACTGCGCACCTGGCCCTCTTCCGGGAGCCACAGCGCGCCCACGAGGCGTTTGCCGGCGGCCCCGCCAAACGCGGGCTCCAGCGTGCCGACCTGATCGGGTTCCAGCCATTCCGCGGCCAGGCCCCGGCCGCGCTGCCAGATGGCGCGGCCTCGCAGGTCGACCGCCTCGCGCTCTTCCAGCGCCAGACGCAGGATGCCCGTCTGCCGATATTCGACGTCGAGGCCCGCTTCGTCCAACAGTTGGGGTGCCAGGCGGGCGTGTTCCGCCCGGCCGGCCAGCCCGAAGTCGAAGAAGTCGTCGGGTTGATGGGCCTCCACCTGGGGTGCCAGCATGCCGGCGGCCGCGCCAGAAGCCCCGGCGCCGATGCGCTCGCCGTCGATCAGCGTGACGCGCAGGCCGGCGCAGGCGCCATAGTAGGCGATGGCGCAGCCGATCACGCCGCCGCCGACGATCAGCACATCGGGCGCGTCGTGGCCGGCGTCGTGCTGCACGGTGCTTAGCGGCTGCCCGCCCCGGCGCCGACCGGTTCGCGTCCGGCGCGCTCGGCCGGGCCCGTCACGATGCCGTCGGAGGGGCTGGACGGTACCGCATAGTCCAGCCGGGGCATGCGGCCGGCGCGGCAGGCCAGACGTCCGGCGCAGACCGCGTAGCGCATGGCGCACGCCATGCGGACGGGGTCCTGGGCGCGGGAGATCGCGGTATTCACCAGGCAGGCGGCGGCGCCACATTCCATAGCGACCGTCGCGTCCGACGCCGTGCCGATGCCGGCATCGACGACAACCGGCGCCGTCAGGCGCTCCACGAGGCGACGCAGGCCGGCGGTATCCTGCATGCCCTGGCCGGAGCCGATCATGGACGCCATCGGCATGACCGCGGCCGCCCCCGCTTCCTCCAGGCGCAAAGCGGTGACGAGGTCCAAGCTGGTGTAGGGGAGGACCGTGAAGCCGTCCGCCACCAACAGCCGGCAGGCCTCGACCGTCCCGACCGGGTCGGGCCACAGCGAGCGTTCGTCGCCGATCACTTCCAGCTTGACCCAGGTGGTGCCGGTCACCTCCCGGGCGAGGTGGGCCATGTAGACGGCCTGACGCACGCTGGTGGCGCCGGCGGTGTTCGGGAGCAGGCGGTAGCGCTGGAGGTCCAGTTCATCGAGCAGGCCGCCATCGGCATTCTGTCCGTCCAGGCCGAGGGCGCGGATCGAGACGGTGACCATTTCCGTCCCCGCCGCCGCCAGCGCCTGGCGCAGCACCTGGGGGGAGGAGAAGCGGCCAGTGCCCAGGAAGAGGCGGGACGAGAACGTCTGGCCGGCGATGACGAGCGGATCGTCCGCCGCGTCCGACCCACCGGAGACGGCACGCACAACCTCCAGCGTATCGCCGTCCTGCACGACCGTCTCCTGCCAGCGAGCCCGGGGGATGACCTCGCCATTGACGGCGATGGCGACGCGTACGGCGGGGAGGTCCAGCGCCGCCAGCACCTCGGGCAGGGGCATCGGGCGGGCGAGCGCTTGGGGCTGGCGATTCACGGTCACGGTGAGTGGTCGAGTATTGATCATCGAAACAGTATACGGCAGCCGGTGCGGCTACGGCACGGCGGGGACGCGTCGGCGGACCTTGACGGCCGTCGTCCGGGCATGGCCGGCCGCGCGCTTCTCGGCGTAGAGGGCGTCGTCGGCCATGCGCACCAGCTCGTTGGCGGAGGAGCCGTTTGTCGGATAAGTCGCCACGCCGAACGAGCAGGAGAACCGGACGTTGATCCCGTCGCCCAACTGGACGGCGGAGTTTGTCACGTACTGACGCAGCCGCTTGGCCAGCCGGCGGGCGGCGTCAGCGTCGGTGGACGGGAGCAAAGCGATGAACTCGTCGCCGCCATACCGGGCCAGGGTGTCGTATTGGCGCAAGTGGCTCTTGATCAGCTCGCCAAAGCGGCGAAGGGCCTCGTCGCCCACGGGGTGGCCGTAGGAGTCGTTGTACTGCTTGAACTTGTTCAGGTCCATCATCAGCACGGAGAGCGGCTCGACGACGCCACGATCGCGCTGGCGGCGGCGGCTGCGGCTCAACTCGGATTCCAGCGCAATCTGGAAAAATCGCATATTACGCAGCCCGGTCGAACTGTCCGTGAGCGCCGCCTCCTGCAACTGCTCAAAGAGGCGGGCGTTCTCGATGGCGATGGCGAGCTGGCTCGCCAGCCCTTGCACGACATCCTGGGTCTGGGCGTCGAACCGTTGCGGCGTCTCGTAGCCGATCAGTAAGGCGCCCAGCCGTTCCTTGCCCCGCGTGATCGTGCCCAGGATCAGCGACCGCAGTTCGTCTGCCTCGGTTGCCGCCGCCGGCAGCCCCGGTAGGTGCGTGTCCTCGACGACGAGCAGGCCGCGGGCGTCGAAGGGCAGGGCGGCATATTCGGGGTGCGGGCGCGCGCTGATGCGGCGTGGCGAGCGGTTGCCCCGCACCTCCAGACCCCAGATACGTTCGACCGGGTGGTCGGAATTCTTCAGCCAGATCGCCGCCCGGTCGGCCCGGAATAGTTGCGGGAGGAGCCGCAAGGCGCCCTGCAGCACGGTGGCCTGATCGCCCAACGCGGTGAGGGCCTTGGCGGTGTCAAGCAGGATCGATGCCGCCCGGTTCGCTTGCTCCAGCGAGCGGTTGCGTGCCGCGAGCGCTTGCTCCACCTGCCGCATCCGCAACAGCGCCTGGACGCGAACGCGCAGCTCCTCCAGGTCGAAGGGCTTGATCAAGTAGTCGTCGGCACCGGCGTTGAAGCCGCGCACCTTTTCGTCGCCCGAGCCGAGGCCGGTGAGGATGAGCACGGGGACGTGGATGGCCTGGTCGCTTTGCAGCTCCGGGACCAGGTCCAGGCCGTTGCCGTCGGGGAGCATCACGTCGAGAATTGCGAGGTCGGGCGACTGGCGGGCGGCGACCCGCGCCGCCGCTAACGTGTTGACCGTGGTGACCGTCCCCAGGTTCTCCAGCGCGAGTTCAACCAGCGTACAGAGATCCGGATCGTCCTCAATGACGAGAATCTTGGCGGTCGGCGACAGCGCGTCTTGCATGGCGACTGTCCCACCCCGTCTCGCTACGTGCCGGGCGGCACCCCGTTGCCGGCGCCTGTTTCTTACACCATACCCAACGGCCGTTGCCTTACCAAACAGCCTGCCGGGATCAGGCGACACAGTCCTTGCCGGCGCGTTTCGCTTCGGTCGCCCGGATCTCGACCGTTTGGATCAGCCGCTCCACGGTGTGGCCGTCCTCGGGGGCGGACGCGACGCCGATGGACACGGTGATCGGGATCGACCAGTCGGCGGTGAACCTGGCGACGTGGCGACACAAGCGATCGGCAATCGTCAGGGCGTCGCGGCGGCCGGCTCCCTGGAGGATGATCAGATACTCATCGCCGGACAGCCAGCGCGTGAGGACGTCGCCCTCCCGCAGGCGCTCACTGAGCAGGCGGCCCAGGTCGCGGATCATCTGATTACCGGCCTCATAGCCCAGCGCGTTGTAGGCGCGCAGGTCGTCGCCGTCCACCAACAATACCGAGAAGTTCCGCGTCAGGGGCGATTTGAGCGCCGCACTCAGGGCCGACTCCGCGGCGCGATGGTTCGGCAAGCCGGAGACGACATCGGTGTGCGCCTGGAGACGGGCTTCGATCAGCAGCGAGAGCGTCTCGTCGATGCGATTCAGCAAGCGCGGGACGATGCTGTTCGCTTCGCTGCCCCGCGACGTATCGATCTCCCGGTAGACGGACGCCAGGAGCTCCGCGACACTGCCGGTCGGCCCCGGGTACGGCACCGCGGTGCCCTGGACACGGGGGCAGGATCGTCCGTTCGCCCTACGGTGCGCCAGGGCGGAAAGCGCGGCGTTGACGTGTGCCGTCCACCACTCGGCGTCCCCGCCGTCGGCGTCGGGAAGGAACAGCAAGAACTCGTCGCCGCCGAGCCGGTAGCAGCGAGGGGCTGGAGGGGCGCTGGCGGCGGTGATCTCGCGCAGCACCGCCGCCAGCAGGCCGACGTGGTCGTCGCCTGCTGGCGTCCCGCCGTCGGCGTTGATTGCGCGCAGGCCGGTGAGGTCGAGCAAGAGGGCGATGCCGGATGTGGCCTGCAAGATGTCCGGCGCCTCGTGCAGGAAGGCAAAGAAGTTGGGAAGCGCGGTCGCAGCATCCTGCCGCAGCGTGGCCTCGCTCAGCACGAACTGTCTGCTCTTTCCCCTGTGCAATGCCGCCTTCCGGCAGCATCCCACACCGGCAGTCGAGAGGGAATCCCCCAATCGGCCGTCTGGACATAGGAAAGAGGACCCGTAGTTCGTCGTGCCGGACATGACAAGCGGCCTTCCGCCGTCTATGCTAGGAGGTAGCACGGCCGTATCGGCATGGCCGCCGCGCACGCGAGGGAGAAGAGCTTGGACCAACTTGGCATCGGCATCATCGGGACCGGGCGGATCGCCAACAGCCATATGCGGGCGCTGTCCCAGCACGCCCCGGCAAGGACGGTGGCGGTCTTCGACGTCTTGCCGGAGCGCGCGCAGGCCTTCGCGCAGGAGTACGGCATTCCGAACGTCGTGGCGAGTCTGGACGACCTGCTGGCCCGAAGGGATGTCGACGCGGTGATTGTCTCGACGCCGCCCTTCGCGCACGCCCAGCCGACCGTCGCCGCCCTCAACGCCGGCAAGCATGTCCTCTGCGAGAAGCCTTTTTCGCTCATCCCGGCCGAGGCGGAGCGCATGGTGGAGACGGCGGAACGCAGCGGGCGCTTCCTGGCGGTGTGTTCCGCCCGCTATCGCCATTCGGCCGGCGCCAAGCTGGCGCACCAACTGGCCGTCAACGGCAGCCTGGGCACGGTGTACCACGCCCGCTCCAGCAGTTTCCGCGTGCGCGGCCGGCCCGGCATCGACATGTTCACCGACGCCACCTGGTTCATCGACCGGACCCGCGCCGGGGGCGGGGCCCTGATCGATATCGGCGTCTATCAGATCGATCTCTTGCTGTGGATGCTGGGCAACCCGCGCGTCACCACCGTGCTGGCGACCACCTACCAGGGGATCGGCGCCCCGCCGCCGGAGGGCGTCGTGCAGACGGTGGAAGACAGCGCGATGGTGACGTTCCGCTGCGCCAACGGCGCGTCTGGCGTCTTGGAAATCGCCTGGGCTTCCAATATCTCCGGCGCCAACGCCTTTCTGGTGCTCGGCACGGAGGCCGGCTTGCGCCTGAACCCGCTGGTCAAGATCACCGCCGGCCCTGATCGCAAGCCGATTGAGGAGCCGCTGCTCACGGAGGAGGCGCCGGAAGGCCGCTCCTTCAGCTTCGTCACCACCCGCTTCGTCGACGACGTGCTGGCCGGTCGCCAGCCCTGGAC
>JAICXR010000516.1 GCA_025980355.1 Chloroflexota bacterium
AGGACGTCGCGCTCTTCGGCGTCTTCGGCGGCCAGTTCCTTCGTCTACTTGTCCTTCAACAACGCGTCGATGTACTCGTTCAGGCGATCGTAGCGGTCGGTCATGGCGCCTCCTCGATCCCGCGAACACAGGCGGCAGCGCGCTTCACGGCCCGGTATTGCAACACCTTGGCGTTGGCCTCCGACACGTTCATGGCGCGCGCGGTCTCCTTGATCGTGCAACCCTGATAGAAGCGCAGCTCCAGCACTCGCCGGTAATTGGGCGGCAGGAGCGCCAGAACGCGCTCCAACTCACCCAGCAACGACGGCAGGGATGGCAAATCAGCCTCGCCCTCCGCCTCCTCCAGCGCGTAGGCTTCCGGCTCCTCGTCGAGCGGCACGATGCGCAGCGCCGCGGAGCGCCGCCAGTGGTCGGCGAGGTCGGTGCGGGCGATTCGAAACAGGTAGGCCTCAATTTCCTGGGGCGCGGCGTTCGGATTGAGATACTGCAGGCTCTTCATGAAGACGTGCGAAGTGAGGTCCTCGGCGTCCTCTCGGTTGCCGACCCGGGAATAGATGAAGCCGTAGATCGGGTGGAAAAAGTTGGCGTAAATGCGCTCCAGTTGGGCGGCCGAAACGACCGGACGCCGGGCATCGCCCGGCGGCGACAGCAAGCCCGCCTCATCGCCGGGCCACGGCAGGATCGCCTTCGGCTTCGCCATGCCGCCCCTCCGAAGTCTGCAGCCGGCCGAATTGCCCGGTCACTCACGAATACGACGGAGGTTACACCACGCCAGGCGCGGGCGGACCTGGTCCTGGATACGGATCAGCGGAGCGGCGAAAAAACGACGTTCGTGCGGCAGAGGCCGGCGACGCCCAGCAGCGTCAACAGGTGGCCGACACGATGGAAAGCGCCAGGTTGCTGGGGCCGCGGTGTTCCCCCGTGGCCCGGAGGGCGTAGTTGACGCCGGTGTGCGGGTTCGGGACGTCGATGCTGGCGGCGATGTTGCCGGCGCTATCGGCGGTGACCGTCACCGGGCCGAGGGGCAGCGTCTGGCAGGCGTGGGGCTCGGGGCCGGCCGGCAAGGGGGTATAGGTCCCGCCGATGGCCACGCGTTCACCCGGCTGGAAGCCGTTTCCGACCACGCGGAAGCGGAGCGGTCCGGTCGCGGCGCCGATCGTCGTGCTGAGCACCTTGAGGACCGGCGATGCCGGCGCCTTGACGACACCGAGCGCCGGGCCCATGCTGGCCCGTGCTTCCCAGGAAAAGGCCCGGCTGTTCAGCCGTTCCTGCAGGCCGAGGGGCCCGATGGTCCAGGTATGGTAGCCGTCGGTGAAAGCCGGCGTGGCCGTGGATTGCCGGAAAACCAGTAGGCCACCGCTGGTCGGCTGGACCACATCGCCGTTCCCCGTGCGAGCGCTATCGCCGAGACAGTGCCCGATCGCCGGCACCTGCTGCTGCAAGCCGCTGAAGGCGGCGGCAACCCGACAAGGCGCCCCACTCGCCTGGGCGACGCCGGGGATGGCCAGGAGGCCGAAGATGGCGGAGAGACCGAGAAAAAACCGGAGCACAGTAGCGTTTCCCAATGGCCGAGCGACGATCACGCCGAAGACCTTCAGCATCGCAGGAGTTGTGCCGGGAGTGGCACGACTGCCTACCCCCGCGACCGCCTACCCCATGTAGTGTACGCGCTCCAATCGATGGTTTATGATCTGGACAGCGGTGGGGCGGGGAATTCGTTCATCTACGAGCCCTCGTCCACGCTGGCGGCGCTCGCCTGGCGACGGTGACTCGCCGGCAGCTGTTCACGAACCGTGGAATTCCGCTTGGACTGCCGCATCTTTCGCCAGCACCGCGGCGCTCAGGTCGCGCTGATAGCGCTCCATCGCCTCGCGCAGCTCCGGTGCGGCCGCCCCCAGGATGCGGACCGCCAGCAACCCGGCGTTGCGCCCGCCGCCGATGGACACCGTGGCCACCGGGACACCCGCCGGCATCTGGACGATGGAGAGCAAGGAGTCCAACCCATCGAGATGGCTGAGCGGCACCGGCACGCCGATCACCGGCAACGGGGTGGCGGCCGCCAGCATGCCCGGCAGATGAGCGGCCCCCCCGGCGCCGGCGATGATCACGCGCAGGCCGCGCTCGGCCGCGCTACGGGCGTAGTCCAGCATCGTCTGCGGCGTGCGGTGGGCCGAGACGACGCGCACCTCGCACGGCACAGAAAACTCCGCCAACGCCTCCACGGCGGCCCGCATCACCCGGAGATCGGAATCACTGCCCATCACCACCGCCACGAGCGGCGGGCGCGGCGCGGCGCGCTCGTCGGTGGCCCCGCTCATGCTCGCGCTCCCACCAGGTCCCCGGCGGCCAGCAGGTCGGCCGCCCGTCGGGCGCGGCGGCGCGTGTCGTACAACTCCTGACCGGTCACCGTGACGTGCCCGAGTTTGCGTCCCGGGCGAGCGGCCTTGCCGTAGAG
>JAICXR010000149.1 GCA_025980355.1 Chloroflexota bacterium
AGCTTCAATACCTCGGATATCGCCCTCAACATTATGATCTCCTGGCGCGGGCTGCTGGCGACGCTCGTCCCTCCGTCCGCCGGCCGCGAAGCCCTGCTGCTCACCATCGCGCTGTCGCTCCTGACGCTCGGCGCGCTGGTGTTCGTCTGGCGCGGATCGGGGGAGCTGCGCGGGCCGCGGCTGCCCGCGCGCATGCTGGCCACGATGATCGTGACAATGCTCGTCGGCTATCATACCCACGTCCACGGCGCCGTATTGCTCGTCGTCCCGGCGGCCGCCCTGCTGGTCGCCCCCGATGCCTGCCGCCCCCTCCGCGCGCTTTTGGTCCTCGGCCTCCTGTTGCCAACGACGTTGTACTTCTTCACGCTCAATATGGAGCTCGTCGCGATGCTCGGCATTGCCCTCATGGTGCTGACGCTTGCCGTGATCCTGTTGGCTGAGACGACTGGATCCAACGCGCCTTCCGCAGTTCATCGAGCAACGCCGATCATGAATGACCGTGTGGCCGACGCCATCCCGGCGACATCCTGACGTTCGCGGGCCAGGGCGGTACCCTGGCCGTAGCCTACTCGCCCGTCTCTGCCAGCCAGGCGCACCCGCCGTGCACATCGTGACCGGGCGCCCGTGGTAAACTACAACGGCGGGCAAGAATGGCGATCACAGCCGGATTCAACCGTGCACGCCTCCATTGACAATCGGGAGTGGGCGTGGAGCTTACCTGGTTCGGACATTCTTGCTTCCGCCTGCGCGGGCGGGAAGCGACGGTGATCACCGATCCGCCGTCGGCATCGCTCGGCTATAGCCGGGGGCAGCAGCAGGCCGACATCGTCACGATCAGCCACCAGCATGTAGGGCACAACAACCAGGACTTTTGCAGCGGACCGTGCCTGGTCATCGCCGGCCCTGGCGAATACGAGGCGGCCGGCGTCTTCGTCACCGGCGTGCCGACCTTTCACGACTCGCAGGAGGGCAAGGAGCGCGGCAAGAACACCATCTTTGCTATCGCCATTGACGACGTGACGATCGGTCACCTGGGCGACCTGGGCCACCCCCTTTCCGCGCAAACCATCGAGGCCCTGGGCCAGATCGACGTGCTGCTGGTGCCGGTCGGCGGGCGCAGCACCATCGACGCCGCCAAGGCGGCGGAGTTGGTGGCCAGTATGGAGGCCAAGCTGGTCGTCCCCATGCACTATCGCACCGCCGCCGAGCATACGGCCGAGCTGGCCCCGGTGGAGCGCTTTTTCAAGGAGATGGGGCGCGCCGAGAGCGCGCCGCTGGCCAAGCTGAACGTCACCCGTTCGTCGTTGCCTGCGGAGACGCAGGTGGTGGTGCTGGAGCCGTTGGGCAAGCGAGGAGGGGCAGGACGATGACGAAGTACGTCTTTGTCACGGGCGGCGTCGTGTCGTCCGTGGGGAAGGGCATCGCCGTGGCCGCCCTCGGCCGGCTGATGAAGAGTCGCGGCCTGAAAGTATCCGTCCAGAAGCTCGACCCCTATATCAACGTGGACCCGGGCACCATGAGCCCCTACCAGCACGGCGAAGTCTTCGTCACCGACGACGGCGCCGAGACCGACCTCGACCTCGGCCACTACGAGCGCTTCACCGGGGAGAACCTCTCCCGCGCCAGCAACGTCACCAGCGGCCAGGTCTACGCCGCGGTGATCGCCAAGGAACGGCGCGGCGATTACCTGGGCGGCACGATCCAGGTGATCCCCCATATCACGAACGAGATCAAGGAACGCCTGGAGCTGGCGGCGCGCCGCTCCGGCGCGCAGGTGGCGATCGTCGAGGTGGGCGGCACCGTCGGCGACATCGAATCGCTGGGTTTCCTGGAAGCGATCCGCCAGATGCGCAAGGATGTCGGCCGCGACAACGTCCTCTATATTCACGTCACGCTGGTGCCGCACATGACGGCGACCGGCGAACTGAAGACCAAGCCGACCCAACACTCCGTCAACGAGCTGCGGCGCAGCGGCATCCAGCCCGACGTGATCCTCTGCCGCTCCGACCAGCCCCTCACCGACGAGGTGCGCGACAAGATCGCCCTGTTCTGCGATGTCGATGCCGAGGCGGTGGTCGCCATGCCCACGCTCTCCACGATCTACGAGGTGCCGCTGCTCATGGAAGCGCACGGGCTGGGCGATTACATCGTGCGCCAGCTTGGTCTGCCGCGCGGTCGTGCCGACATCGGCGAATGGGCGACCATGGTCGCCCGCATCAAGCGGCCCCGCCCCCTGGTGGAGATCGCCCTCGTCGGCAAGTACGTCGTGCTGCACGACGCCTACCTCTCGGTCGTGGAGGCGCTGCGCCACGGCGCGCTGGCCAACGATGTCGATGTGCGCATCCGCTGGGTCGACTCCGAGAAGCTGGAGTCCGAAGACGTCGCCGAGCAGTTGGCGGGCGTCGACGGCGTGGTCGTCCCCGGCGGCTTCGGCGCGCGCGGGATCGAAGGCAAGATCAAGGCGATCACCTGGGCGCGGCGCGAGGGCGTCCCGTTCTTCGGCCTCTGCCTGGGCATGCAGTGCGCCGTGATCGAGCTCAGCCGGGCCGCGCTCGGCTCCGACCTGCCCAACAGCAGCGAGTTCGCCCCGGACACCCCCTATCCGACGATCGACCTGTTGCCGGAGCAGCGCGATGTGGCGGACAAAGGTGGCACCATGCGCCTGGGCCTCTGGCCCTGCCGTCTGCAGCCCGGCAGCCTCGCCCTCGCAGCCTACGGCGAATCGGTCGTCTTCGAACGCCATCGCCATCGCTTCGAAGTCAACAACGAGTACCGCGAGACGCTCGCCCGGCACGGCGTCTACTTCAGCGGCCTCTCCCCGGACGGACGCCTGGTGGAGATCATGGAGTTGCGCGACCACCCCTGGTTCCTGGGGACGCAGTTCCACCCGGAGTTCCGCTCCCGCCCCGACGACCCGCATCCGCTGTTCACGAGCTTCCTGGCCGCCTGCAAGGCGCAACGCCGTCACGCGGAGGCGGCGGAGGTCCCGTCCGAGTTCCGTGAGGTCGGCGCCGTCGAGTTGGTCTGAGACGCCGACCACGCCGGAGGTCGCTCCGCTGGAACCTTTCGCCGTCGTTGCCGTCGACGATCGCCACGTCCGGGCCGACCAGGCCCATTACTACGCGATCCCGGACGCCCTGCGCCCGCAATTGCAGGTCGGTGGTCTCCTCGTCGTGCCCTACGGTCGGCGCTTGCGGCGCGGCTGGCTGCTCGGTTGTGACGCGCAGGCGCCGGTCGAAGCGGTGAAGCCGCTCGCCGCCGTCCTGGCGGAGGCGCCGGCATTCACCCTTGCCCAGATCCAGCTGGCACGCTGGATCAGCCGGCGGTCGAACATCGCCATCGCCCGGGCCCTTGCCATCGCCGTGCCCAACGCCACCCTCGATGCCTGTCTGCCGCGCCTGGGTGTGGCGAACGGCGGGGCGGCGACGCTGCAAGCGCAAGGAAAGCCGGCGGCGCTACTCAAGCGCCTGCAGGCCGGACCGCTGCGGCTGGATCGCGCCTGGCTGCTCGTGCCTCCCGGCAGCGCGACGCTGTTGCCGGAATTGGCGGCGGCAGGCGTCGTGCACCGCCTTCCCCACGCCACCGCCCTGCCTCCGGCGGCGATCGCCCCGCAAACCACGCTGGCGCCATCGGCTTCACCGCCCGCCACAGCGCCAGCGGAGCCGCCCGCCCCGATCACTGCCGTGCCGGCCCTCCCCGATCGCGCCACGCGGGAGATGTGCAGCGCCGTCTTTGCCGACGTGACGAACGGACGCGGCGGCGTGTTCGTCGTGACGGCACCCTTCTGGCCAGCCGCCGCCATCGAGCAACTGGTGCGCCATGCCGCCATCGCCGGCAAACAGACGCTCATCCTGCTGCCGCGCCCCGCCCGGCGCGGCGACGACCTCCGCGCCCTCATCGCGCGCTTCCCCGACGCGCTCTCCCTGCGCGGTACCGCCGGCCTCGGTGCCATTGCCGCCCGGCAGCCGGCATTGACGATCGGCGGACGCTGGACGCCGCTCGCCGCCTTCGCCCGGCTCGGCCTGGTGCTGGTGATCGACGAGCACGACCCGGCCTTTGCCGGCGACTTCGCCCCGTTCCTGCACGGACGAGAGATCGCCCTGCAGGCGGCGCGGTTCGCGCGGGCCAGCACCGTGCTCTTCAGCCCCAACCCCGACCCGGCCACCCTCTGGCGGGCCAGCCGGGCCGGCGTGCGGCGCTTCACCCTCGGCAGCCCGCCGCCGCTGCACGTCCAGACGGTGGACCTGCGCCAGGAGTTGCGCGCCGGCCGAAACACGTTCCTCAGCACGCCGTTGCGGCAGGTGCTCGCCTCCGCCCTCGCCGCCGGTGAGCAGGCGGTGCTCTTCCTCAACCGGCGTGGTGCGGCGCGGATGCTGCACTGCCGGCGCTGCGGCGTGACCTTGCAGTGTCGCCGCTGCAGCACCGCGCTCGCCTATCACGCCGCCGATGGCCTGTTGCGTTGCCACAGTTGCAACGCCGGCGAACCGCGCCCCGACGTCTGCCCCCGCTGCCGGACACCGACCCTGGAGGAGCTGGGCGCCGGCGTGCAACGCCTGGCGCAGGAGGTGCAGACCGCCTTCCCGGCGGTGCGGCTCGAACGCTGGGATTCCGATGCGGCGCCGGACGCCGCCGCCGGGCGGGCGCTGGCGGGACGTTTCGCCGGCGGGGAGATCGACGTGCTGGTCGGCACGCTGCCGGTCGCCCTGGCGGAGTCGTTGCCGCCGGTCGCGCTGGCGGCGGCCGTGCTGGCCGATCTCGGCCTGAACCTGCCTGACTACCGCGCCGCCGAACGCAGCTACGAACAGCTCGCGGCGCTGCGTCGGCGCGTGGTCGCCGGTGGCCAGTTCATCTTGCAGTCCTACCAGCCCTCGCACTGGGTGTTGCAGGCGCTGGCGGCGGACGATCCCGCCCTGTACTACGGCGAGGAGCTGCGCCGCCGGCAGGAGTTAGGCTACCCGCCCTTCCGCCAACTGGCGCGCCTGACCTATCGCGCCGCCTCCCGGCAACGCTGCGAGGAGGAGGCCCAGCGGGTGCGCGCGGCGCTGATCGAACGCCTGGCGGAGGTCGCGCCGGAGGTTCCCGACGCCGTGCTCGGGCCGGCGCCGGCCTACGCGGAGCGCGTCAAGGGCGTCTACCGCTGGCAGCTCCACCTCCGCGCCCCCAACGTCCAGGCGCTCCTCGGCGTCGTGCCGCCCTATTGGATCGTCGAGGTGGACCCCGAAGACCTGCGCTGAGCCGAGCGACATTGGTCCCATTCCCTTGACAGCAGCCGGTCAATGCCGTAATATTGAGCGTACGCAACTTATTGGTTGCAAAGGTGCTAATCGACGGCGCTGCGCCGGTGTTCGGAGGCGGTATGGCGACGATCGACGGACCGGTGGCCAGCGCGGCCCCGGCGGCCGCGGCCGACGCGATCGAACCGACAAGGATGCAAGGGGCGGCGCGCGCCGCCCTGGACGGCCGGCAACGCGGCCTCCGCGCCATCCTGCCCTTCCTCGGCCCGGCCTTCATCGCCTCCGTCGCCTATATCGACCCCGGGAACTTCGCCACGAACATCAGCGGCGGCGCCCAGTTCGGCTATCGCCTGCTCTGGGTGATCGTCCTCGCCAACCTCATGGCGATGCTCCTGCAGGCGCTCTCCGCCAAGCTCGGCATCGCCACCGGCCACAGCTTGCCGGAGCTCTGCCGCCGGCACTTCCCACGCCCCGTGGTCTACGCGATGTGGATCGTGGCCGAAGTCGGCGCGATGGCGACCGACCTTGCCGAGTTCCTCGGCGCGACGATCGGCTTCAATATCCTGCTGCACATCCCCTTGCTGCCGGCGGCGCTGCTCACCGGCCTCTGCACCTTCGCCATCCTCGCCATGCAACGCTTCGGCTTCCGGCCGTTCGAAGCCGTCATCGGCGTCCTGGTCGGCGTCATCGCCGCCAGCTATCTCGTGGAGACGGTGCTGGCTCGGCCGGACTGGGGCCAGGTCGCCTACCACAGCGTCGTGCCCTGGCTGAGCGGCGACAGCATGCTGCTGGTGGTGGGCATCGTGGGGGCCACGGTGATGCCGCACGTCATCTACCTGCACTCCAGCCTGACCCAACAGCGCATCGTCGGCCGCAACCCGGCCGAATCCCGCCGCATCTTCCACTTCGAGATCGTCGACGTGGTCTGCGCGATGGGACTGGCGGGCCTCATCAACCTGGCGATGCTGTTCATGGCCGCCAAAGTCTTCCACGACAGCGGCCATCAGGACGTCGCCACCATCCAGCAGGCGTTCCAGACGTTGACGCCCTTGCTCGGCGGGGCCAGCAGTGTCGTCTTCGGCGTCTCGCTGCTGGCGTCCGGCCTCTCCTCCTCGGCGGTCGGCACGCTGGCCGGCCAGATCATCATGCAGGGCTTCGTCGACTTCAGCATCCCCGTCTGGCTCCGCCGCTTCCTGACAATGCTCCCCGCCCTGATCGTGGTGGCGGTCGGCCTCGATCCCACCCACGTCCTCGTGGTGAGCCAGGTAGTGCTCAGTTTCGTGCTGCCGGTGCCGATCGTCAGCCTGATCTTGCTCACGCGCCGCGCCGACGTGATGGGGCAGCACCTGGTCAATCGCGGCGTCACCAACACGCTGGCCACCGCATGCGCTATCGTGATTGTGCTGTTGAACGTAGTATTGATCTATGCGACGTTCGGGGGCAGTATCCCCGGCGCCGGAGCAAGCTAAAGCCGAGCATTGGCGTCCGGTTCCAGCGGACAAGTGGGGGTAGTGTGTTCAGGCGCGTCCTGTTGCCGCTCGACGGCTCGCAGTTGGCGGAGGCGGCCCTGCCCGTCGCTCGCCGCATCGCCCAGGCCTTCCACGCCCGCCTGCTGTTGCTGCACGTCATCGAGCGCAAGGCGCCGACCACGATCCACGGCGAGACCCACCTGACGGAGGTCGCGGCGGCGGAGGCCTATCTGCAGGAACGCGCCACCACCATGCGCGAGCAACAGATCGAGACGGACATCCACGTCCATACCGTTCCGCTCGGCGACGTCGCGCGCAGCATCGCCGACCATGCCGAGGAAGAGCGCGCCGACCTCATCATCCTCTGCACGCACGGCCCGGCCGGCTGGCGCGACCTCGTCGCCGGCGGCATTGCCCAGCAGGCCCTCCAACTGGGGACGGTGCCCTTGCTGTTGGTCCACGCCACGGGTCCGGGACAGGAAGCGGCGGAATTCCGGCCGGAGGATATCCTCGCCCCGCTCGACGGCAGCGCCGCCGCGGAGGCCGCCCTGCCGCCCGCCGCCGCCCTGGCCAGGGCGTTCCAAGCCCGGCTGCACCTGGTGCGGGTGGTCGCCACGGCAGGGACGTTGGCGGGCAAGCGCGCCCCGGCGACCACGCTGCTGCCCTCGGCGACGCGGCTGTTGCTTGAGGTCGAGCACGACGAGGCCGACAAATACCTGGACGGCATCGCCCAACGCCTGCGCGCCGACGGCGTCACCGTCACGACCGAAGTGCGTCGCGGCGACACGACGGCGCAGCTCTCGGCCGACGACACGGAGCACCAGTTCGGGCTGATCGTCATCACCACCCACGGACGCGCCGGCCTACCGGCCCGCCTGAGCGGCAGCGTCGTCGCCCGCTTCGTCGGCAAAACCACCGCGCCAATGCTGCTCATCCGCCGGGTCGACAAGGAGTGAG